>QEUY01000443.1 GCA_003577365.1 Chloroflexota bacterium
GAATCCACCCCCAAGAGGCTCACCCCGCGCAGGATGAACGGGTAGACCGTCAACGGCAGCTCCGCCGAGGCCGCATTGCCGCACGCCGCCACCACCCCGTCGATCTGTGTCGACTTGATGGCGTGGGCCAAGATCGGCCCGCCCACGGTGTCGATCACCCCGGCCCAGCGCTGTTTCAGCAGAGCCTTGTCGCCGCCCGTCTCCAGCTCGCGCCGGTCGACGACCCCCACCGCGCCCAGCTCTTGCAGCAATCCGGTCTGGTCGAGCTTCCCCGTCGCCGCCACACAGCGGAAGCCCGTCTGCGCCAAGAGCGCCACCGCCAAGCTGCCGACGCCGCCGGTCGCGCCGGTCACCAGGACCTCGCCCTGTTCGGCGGTCAGCCCGGCGTCGATCAAACGCTGCAGCGCGAGCGCGGCGGTGAAGCCCGCCGTGCCATAGACCATGGCGCTGAAGGGGGTCATTTCTGGGGGCAACGACACCACCCACGCCGCCGGCACGCGGATCATCTGGCCGAAACCGCCCGCCGTGTTCATCCCCAGGTCATAGCCGTGTACCACCACCTGATCGCCGGGCCGCAGATTGGGGTCGCTGCTCTCCTCCACCACACCCGCGGCGTCGACGCCGGGCGTATGCGGATAGCGCCGCGTGACCCCGCGATGGCCGCTGGCGGAGAGCGCGTCCTTGTAGTTGAGCGCCGAAAAACGCACCTGGATCAAAACCTCGCCCGGCGGCAGCAGGGCAGGATCCAGTGTCTCGACCTGCCGGGTAAAACCGCCGGCAGCCTCGCGCACTACCAGAGCACGATAAGAGCTAGGGGTCACGCTGGCGTGGGTCATCATGGCCTTCCGTCTGGTCGTCGTTCCCTGCGAACGGTCTCGCTGTACGAGATTGTACGAGATCGACCGCCGAATGCCAAGACCGCCCCATGCCCGACCATGCCGGTACGGCAAGGAGGAGCAGCCTTCGATAAAAACAGTCAATAGAAACAGCCGATAAAAACAGTGGTAGAATGAAGACAGAAACGTGCACATGCCTTGCGCGCCCGGCCCGGTAGCCGCGACCCCGCCGTATACGGCTGCACCAGGAACACCCAGATGAGCCGCCGTGTCTTTGCTGCCCTGCTCCTGTTAGCCTCGATCATCCTGGCCCTGGTGTGGACCGGCGTCCACATGAGCTTTGCCTATGTACGCAGCCAGACCGTCGCCGCGGGCGAGGTGCGCCGCGATCCGATCTCGCTGCCGCGCGGCCAGGCGACACGGCTGGCCGTGCAGATCGGGATGACCGGCGGCTCGCTCAACCTGGCAGGGGGCGCGGCCCATCTGCTCGACGGCTATGTCGAGTCCAATTCGGCATGGCTGCATCCGGTCATCACCTACACCGAGAGCGGCAGGCTGGGCATCCTTACCCTGGCGCATCGCGACTTGGCCGAACTCGGCAGGATTGCCAACACCGCCGCCCACACCGCCACCTGGGATGTCCAACTCTCCTCGTCGCTGCCCATCGCCAACCTCGAGGTGAGCGTCGGCGCGGATCGCTCGACGGTCGACTTGCGCGACTTGCAGATCCAGACGGCCCGCGTCGATATGGTCGGCGGCGATCTCGTCGTCAACCTGGCGCAGACCTGGGATCACAATGTCGATGTGCGCTTGACCGGTATCTCCGGCGAGTTGACCGTCCATCTGCCCGCCAAGATGGGCGTAATCGTCTATACAGAGCAAGTGTTTGGCCAGGTCGCCACTGAAGGTCTACGCCCGCTGCCCGGCGCGACCGGACGTTTTGCCAACGCGGCCTATCGCCAAACCCCCACGACGCTCACCATCTCCGCCGACATGGCCCTGGGCAGCATCCGTTTGGTCGTCGACTAGACGCCGTGGCGGGCGCGGCGGGGGATACCGGTCACGGCCATCGCGTGTACAGTCGCGTATCCGTGTAGACCAAAGATGGGGAGGGGCGAGTCAACTACCATGTTCAAACGCTATGGGGCAAGCTGGCGTCTGGTCGAATCGAGCTTCGACTTCTTGCACTCCTATCCTGACCTGTTGCTCTATTCGATCTGCAGCGTCGTGATGGCAGCAATTGCTTTGGTCCTGATGTCGCTGTCGATCTTGGTATGGACGGGGTTTGACGTCACCTTCTTCTTCGAGATGAACTGGGCGCAAAGCACCGCGCTCACCTTTATCTTCTATGTGATGAGCTACTGCATCGGCATCTACACCAATACGGCGCTGATCGCCACCGCGCTGCAATTGATGCAAGGCCAGCCGCCCGATATGCGCGCCGCCTGGCGTATGGCCAACAGCCGGCTGCCCGCCATCTTTGGCTATGCGGTGCTGATGGCAACCCTAGGCATCCTGCTGCGGCTGCTGCTGCGCCCCACCGGATCGCTGGGCAAACTCCTTGCGCCCGCCCTGCAAAAGACCGCAGCCTTCACCCTAGTCGGGCTGGCCTGGCAGGCGATCCCCTATTTTGTCGTCCCGGTGCTGCTGCAAGAACACGCGGGGCCGTGGACGGCGTTGCAGCGCAGCTCACGCCTGGTCAAAGATCGCTGGGGCAATGACGTCGTGGTCAATGCCAGCGTATGGGTGATCTTTGCGTTGCCGCTGCTGCTGATGCTGCTCCTGGGCATCCCGACGATCGGCTGGGCGTTCACGACCGGCAGCGAAGCCATCGTCGTTGCCACCGTCTATGTGGTCGTGATGATGGTGCTGCTGACCTGGCTGCTCAAAATGACGATGGACGGCATCTTCTCGGCGGTGACCTATCGCTATGTCGCCGCGCAACAGGTCGACTCCCACTTCGACGAAGATGCCCTGCGCCAGGCCTTCCGCAACCGGCCCAACCGGCTGGTCAACCGCATCCGTCGCTGGTTTGGGAGGAGAGATGTAACCGCAGAGGTCGCAGAGGTCACAAAGGAGAAGGAAGTAGGCCGTGGGCAGTAGGCAGTGGCACAGTGGCCTACCTACCCACTCTGTAAACTGCCAGAGACGACACCTGCTCACTCCCCATCTTCTCTGACCTTTGCGTTCTTCGCGTCCTTTGCGGCTATCTTTCTGCCCTAATAGACTGTATAGAGGAATGCCTCCCCGCGCGGGAAGAGCGTCTCGATCAACAGCCGGGCTTCGCCGCGCCAACTGGTATCGGGATAGGCAAAGCGCAGTTCGTCGAGCGTGCGGTGGCCCAACACCAGCGGCACAAAGGCCCACGCCGGCAGCGAGAGGTCGGCCTGCCCTGGCTCCGCCGGCGCGGTGACCTCCTGTACGCGCCCCTGGGCAAAGCGCAGCGCCAGCCCATCGCGATAAAAGTTGATGCGCAGGTCGCGCGTCAGACCGGCATAGAGCGAATCGGCCAGGCGATCTTCCAGCGCGGGCGCAATGGCGCGCAGCAGCGCCGCCAGGTCGGGCACAAAGATCTGCCAGCTATAGGTCCCTTCACTGGCCGCACCGAAGGCGCGCGCCAACTGCACCAGGTCATTCGAGCCGGGCAAGTTGAGCCGGATAAAGGGCTGGCCTGCGCCCTCGGCCTGCCGGCGCAAATGGGCGAGCAGCGCCACCCCGGCGCTGGCGCTGACCAGCGACGCCTCATCTACCACCAGTTCCGTGCCGAAGTGAAACTCCGGCAGGCGCGTATAGCCGGCGATCGCCCCATCTGCCGCGCAGACGACCCAGGTCTGGCGCGAATCAGCCACGGGCGTCGTATATGGCTCCAGCAAATAGTGCCAGATCTCCGGTGTGCGCACGGCGTAGATCGTCAGGCCGCGCACGGCTCTGGCGTAGAGTGCTTGCAGCGCGGGCAGATCGTCCAGCGTCGCCCGGCGCAGGCTGTACCCGGCTTCAGGTGCAGCGGGCGCTTGGCGCAGCTCCAGCCGCCAACCGCCCTCCAGCGGCAGAGCATAGTCATAGCCAAACTGGCGGTAGTAGAACGGGATCCCCTGGATGATCGACAGGACGCAGCCGCGCTCGGCCAGCCGCGCTTTGAAAAAGTCCACCTGGCGGCGCACCAGCCCGCGCCGCCGGTAGTCCACAGCGGTGGCGACCACGCCCATCTCGCCGACGGCGATCTCGGCGCGGCCATAGCGCCATGTCCAGGGGATCAGGCAGAGCGCCGAGACGACTTCGCCCGCCGCGTTTTCGACAAAGAGCTGGTCGGCCCACGTCATCGACGGGTGGCGCATTAACAAGGTCTGCATCATCGGGCCGACCTCCGGCCCAAACACAGTCGAAGCCAGGGCTGCCACGCGCTCGACATCGTCGAGGCCGGCGGGGGTACGCAGGGTCAGGCCATTGCCCAAAGCCTCGTTCACACGGGGCAAGACAGGAGTCATCGTGTTCAATGGGCCTCCAA
>QEUY01000444.1 GCA_003577365.1 Chloroflexota bacterium
CGCTTCGCTGCTGTTTGTGGCCGCGGTGGGCATCTGCGTGGCGATCCACCAGTTTTTGTTGGCGATCGGCGCGACGTTGGTGGTATATGCTGTGCTCCTTGCAGGCCGGCTGTATGAGGGCGAAGGCCGGAAGCAAGACGGCTCCCAATCGACTGACTAGACCCCTGGCTCGCCCTCTTCGCTCCGCCCCCGCATCGCTCCGGCGTTGTTGACCTCTCCTTGTACTTTGCTTCTGATGCAGTTGGCTCTGTCTGTATGCCGGCTTGCAACCTATCCATCCGTGTACCAACGGTCTATATCTCGGTAGCTCGCAGACCCTGTCGGCGTGCTCTATCTTGTCGATAGACAGAAGCGACGGCCTCGGTAGCTCGCAGACCCTGTCGGCGTGCTCTATCTTGTCGATAGACAGAAGCGACGGCTGCGCCGTCATCCCATCTTTCCCTATAACTCGCCGGAACTGAGTGGATACACCGCTCCTCCGCAGCGGGGGGCGCGAGGTGGGACACTTCATGATAGACCACGCACCCGCCCAGCCGGGCCGGCGTGTGGGAGACCGCACAGGGAAAGGCAGAAGGCCATGAACTATCGGGAACCGCTAGAGCCATCGTTTTCCGGTGAGGCAGTGATTGGGCTGCCCATGATGCAGAATTTTGCGCCTGTCTTGAGCGAACTGCGTGCCGCGGATGCCGGCTTGGAGCAGGTGATCCAGATCCAAGAGTATGAGCCGCGGGCGCAGATTGCGCTCCCAGAGCAGTTAGCCACCACCATGTATGTCGTCGTAGAAGGGACTGTGCATCTGGTATGCAGCAGCGACAGCCGGCGGCGGTTGATTGTGGCGAGTTTGGGGCCTGGCTCGATCTTTGGCCAAGGGCCGCTCGAAGAGCCGGCAACCTCTAATGTCACGGCGGAGGCCGGGGAACGTGTGACGGTCTGGTCGGTCCCCGCCAGCCAAGCGCGTTCCTTGGTGGTGCGCTATCCGATCTTGACCTGGGCGCTGCTCCAGACCTATGGCCGGCGTTTGGCCCAGGTGGAAGATAACCTGGAGGATATCGCCTATCGCAAGCTGCCGGAGCGCCTGGCCAACCTGATCTGGGACCTGGCCGACGGGCACGGCGTTGTGGAGGGGCTGAGCCACCAGGCGCTGGCCGACCATCTGGGGACCTATCGCGAGACGGTCAGCGCCGTGCTGCGCGACTTCAAACAGGCCGCGATCTTGAGCCTGGGCTACCGCCGGATCGTGATCCTCGACCGTGACGCGCTGGCCGAGGTGGCCGGGGTGTGGGACTACTAGCGTGCATGGTCTGTGAGTCGTGTAAGGGATACAGGTGCACTTATACCTGACGCTGTGCCTTTGATCTAGACCGCCGTATATCCCAACCGGCCCGTCCTCCTGGTAGAGTGGAGTAGACGTCGCAGCCCGCAGATGAGACCACCGATGCGAGGGCATACCCAGCGCGATACAGATTTCGGCGGCGTGAGCAAGGGCAAGCAGGATCGTTCTCCGGTAGTGAGTGGTAGTCCGAGGTACGAGTTCGTGTTAGGGCAGTATCAGGGTTTGTGCATCGGTGTCTGCGGGCTGCGGCGTAGTTAACGGACAGAAACCAAATCGAAGTGCGGACGCGATTGTGCCGGTGTTTTTCGGCTTGACAATTGAACCAACTAGGCAGCACTTCCAGAGATGAACAAGCCGGCCTTCGTCCCTAGCGGCGGAGCGCCGGCTCTGTTTTTAGACCCCGTTTTTGATTTGAACTGTGCCGGTTGGATCTGCCGGCGGGCAGCCGGCCCACTCTAGACGATGGAGAAAGCGCGATGAGCTTTAACGTAGACCTATCGATGCCCAAGAGCGAAGAGCGACCCGTCTCACGGTCTGCCGGCTCCTGGCTGCAAGATCTGCAGGCGCGCTGTGCGGCGCAGGCCACCGAGATGGAGAGCGCGGCCGAAAATATCGAGACGCACGGCGTCAAGCTGTTGCTCAAAGCCTATGCCCAGCAGCGCGTGGGGTTTGGCCGCGCACTGCGGCGCATCTTGACGCAGATTGGCCCAGGCCAGACCGAAGACTCGACAGGGAGCCGGAGCGAGGCTGAGAGTCGGGTCGAAACCGGGCCAAGCGGCCACGGCGTGAAACAGGGCGCGCGCGATCTGGCGGCCTCTTTGACCGTGCCGCGCGAGCAGCGCCGCGTGGTGGCGCTGGCCGGCGTGGTCGACGGCGAGCGTGCCCTGCTGCAGGCCTATACCCATGCGCTCCAGGCGGATCTGCCGGTGGAGGTGCGCGACCTGGTCGAGCGGCAGCGCAACCAGGTCGCCGCGGGCTATGACCGTCTGATCGAACTGAGCGGCCAAGGCAGTACGGAGCCGGTGACGCGCGTCTTTGCACGGCCACGCGTGGCGGATGAGGCGCTGGCCCAGTTGGCGCGGGCGGGCTTTACCTCCCAAGTGGAGGTCTTCGACGTCGACAATCTGCCGGTCCACCCTACCCCGCCGGCGCAGATGCGGCGCTCGGTCTGGTCGACTGTGCGTGCGGGCGCGCTTGCCGGCGCGCTGTTGGGCGCAGTGGTGGGGCTGGCCTGGGCGCTGGCACAGAGCGCCATGCCCGGCATGGCGCTGGATATCAGCATGAACCCCTGGCTCTTGCTGCTGATCTCGACGGTGGTGACGGCGTTCTGGGGCGCGATCTTTGGCTGGCTGATCGGGCGCAGCAAGGTGGAGGATGACCGCTTTGTCTATCAAGATAGCCTGGTGAACGGGACGCGGCTGGTGGTCGTCTATGCCGCGCCCGAACGCCGTGCCGAGGCGCAGCGCATCCTGCAGGTCTATCATGACCGCGAACTGCACAAGGAATAGACGGGACGCGGAATAGACGGGGTGTGCCGCGGCGGTTCAGCGGCGTTTTGAGGCTTTTGTCTGCGGCGCGCTGCCGGTTTTGGGGGCCGTTTTGAGCAGGGCGTGGACTGCCGTTTCGACGGCGTCGAGTCCCAAGGGCTGTGCTTGATAGCTCGACATGGATTGCTCGAGGCGGGCGCACAGCCGGCCCGCCTCATACTCGGCCAGGATGGCCGGGTGGATATAGTATTGGCGGCAGACTGTGACGGTGTTGCCCAGGCGTTCGGCAGCGGCCTTGACCGCTTGGCGCAGCGCGACCTGCACCTCTTTTGGTTCTGTGCGGGGGCCGATTTCGCACAGCGTCTTGGCGGCGGCGACCGTGCCGCCCCAGGTGCGGAAATCCTTGGCCGTAAAATCCTCGCCGCTCACGCCGCGCAGATAGTCGTTGACCTCGCTGGAGCGCACCGCCTGAAGCTCGCCCGCGGCGTTGCGATATTGAAAAAGCTGTTGGCCGGGCAGCTCTTGGCACTGGCGCACCAGCCGCGCCAGCCGCCGATCCTTGAGCAAGATATGCTGCTCTTTTCCGCTCTTGCCCACAAAGTCAAAGATCAGCCGGCTGCGCGTGAGCGTGACATGCTCGTTGAGCAGCGTGGTCAGCCCATAGCTTTCGTGCTGGGCGGCATACTCCGCATTGCCGACGCGCATCAGCGAGTCGTCGAGCAGCCGCACCACCAGCGCCACGATCTTTTCAAAGGTGGGGTCGTGCTGGCGTAGGTCTTGATCGACCTGGGCGCGGATCGTGGGCAGCGCTTCGGCAAAGTGGACCATGCGGTCAAACTTGGTGCGGTTGCGCAGCGCTTCCCAGCGTGGGTGATAGATATATTGCTTGCGCCCCTGCTCGTCGCGGCCTGTCACCTGGATATGGCCGTCGGGGTCGGCGCAGATCCAGACATTGGTCCAGGCGGGCGGGATGGCGAGCGCAGCAAAGCGTTGGCGCAGGTCTGCCGACTTGACGACGCGGCCCTGGGGGTCTAGATAGCTAAAGCCGCGCCCGGCGCGGCGGCGGCCATAGCCTGGCGTGTCGTCGCCGACATAGACCAGGCCGGCCTGCCCGGCCATGGCTCCGGCCTCGGACGGCGCGCCAGGATCAGACGTATTGGCGGCGTGCGCGGGTTTAGGGTTGCTCATGCTCGTCCGCCGCGCCCGGCACGGCATCTTCGACGCGATCTTTGACGTTTTTGACGGTGTCTTTGACAGTGTCTTTGACAGTATCCTCGACGGCGTCTTTGGCATCCTGGACAGTATCTTTGACGGCATCGGTTGCGGCCTCGACCGCGGCTTCGGCGACCGTGGGCGCGCGCTCATCTTTGACCACGTCGACATGCACGCCGGCCTTGGCTTCGGGCCGCACATAGCCTTGGGCCGCGGCGTGGCGGGCGGCGGCCAGCGTGTCGGCGACGAGCAGCATGGGCACATCGGCCTGCAGCGCATCGCCGATCAGCCGCACCGCGGCATCACGCTTTGCCTGGCTCACATCGCGGATATAGATCGTGAGGATGCGCCCTGGAAAGGCGCGCACGACCTGCTGGTAGATCTCCGGGTCGCGCTGCCCGCTGTCGCCGATCAGGACAAACGGCAACTGCGGGTAGGTGGTGAGGATGCGTGTGATCTGCTCCAGCTTGTGGGTGGCGTGGCCCGAAAAGAGAAAGCCGCTTTGGTTTGTGCCATAGTCGGTGAGCAGCAGCGGCCCGGCGGGAATTTGGTTTAGCTCCATAAAATCCACCAGCAGGTCATAAAGATTCCACGCGCTGCTGGAGACAAAGAAGATCGGGTTCTG
>QEUY01000445.1 GCA_003577365.1 Chloroflexota bacterium
GCCGAGCATGGCGTGCCGATCTATGACAGCATCGTGGGGGCGTTGACGTTGGGCGGCAAAGAGTTGGCCGTCGACGGCGTGCTGCTGATCGGCGAGCATGGCGATTATGCGTGGAACGAGAAGGAGCAGCACCTCTATCCGCGCAAGTATTTCATGGAGCAGATCTGCGCGGTGATGGCGACGAGCGGCCGCGGCGTGCCGATCTTCAACGACAAACATCTGTCGTACAACTGGCATGACGCGGTCTGGATGTTTGAGCGGGCGGCGCAGGTGGGCGCGCCGCTGATGGCAGGGTCGTCGCTGGTGAGTTGTTGGCGCGACCCTTGGCTGGAGCATCCGCTGGGCACGCCGCTGCGCGAGGCGCTGGCGATCGGCTATTCGGGGCTGGATGTCTACGGCTTCCACACCCTGGAGACGCTGCAATGCATGGTCGAACGGCGGCAGGGCGGCGAGGCCGGCGTGGCCGCGGTGACCTGTCTGGAGGGGCCGGCAGTCTGGGAGGCGGCGCAGCAAGGGGTGTGGCCGCGTGACCTGGCCGGCGCGGCGCTGGCGCGCATCCCCGATCGGCCTGCCGCCACGCCGGAGGAGGGATGCCCTACGCCGCAGTTGATTATGGTGGAGTATCGGGACGGGTTCAAGGGCTATGTCTTGATGCTGACCGGATATGTACAGCAGTTTGGCTATGCGGCGCGCTTGGCCGATGCGGCGGTGGCCTCGACGCTTTTCTATCTGGCCTCGGCGCAGCCCTATGCCCATTTCAGCTATTTGAGCCTGAACATCGAAGAGATGTTTGTGACCGGCAGGCCCTCCTATCCGGCAGAGCGCACGCTGCTGACCACCGGCGTGCTGGAGGCGGCGATCGATTCACGCTATCTGGGCGCGGTGCGGGTCGAGACTCCCCATCTGGGGATTGCCTATCAAGCGCCGGAGTCGATCCCCTGGCGGCCGCGGGGCGCGCGGCCGGCCCCGCCGTCGCTGGAGCCGCTGCTGCCTGCACCTGCGCCAGAGCCGGGGCGCAGCTAGACGGTGGGCAAGCCCATGCCGTCTTCACCGGTCGCGCCGCTGGCGCATCTGCGCCCGCTGCCCTCGACCTATGCCTATTTTGCGGCATTTATTGGGCTGGGGTTGATCTCAGCATCGTTGGGGCCGACGCTGCCCGGCTTGGCCGAGCAGACCGGGGCCGAGCTGCGCGAGATCTCACGGCTCTTTTTGGCGCGCTCGACGGGCTATATGTTGGGGTCGTTTTTTGGCGGCAGGTTCTATGACCGTATCCCCGGCAACCCGGTGATGGCGGCTGCCCTGTTGATCATGGCGGCGGGCATGGCAGTGGCCCCGCTGCTGCCCACGCTGTGGATTTTAGCGGCGGTCTTGCTTGTGATCGGCGTGGCCGAGGGCACGGTCGACGTGGGCGGCAACACGCTGTTGGTGTGGATTCACCGCTCGCGCGTGGGGCCGTATATGAACGCGCTGCATTTTATGTTTGGGCTGGGCGCGTTTTTGTCGCCGCTGGTGATCGCGCAGGCTGTGGCCTGGTCGGGCGGGATCCGGCTGGGGTATTGGCTGCTGGCGATCTATGTGCTGCCGGTGCTGGTCTGGCTGGGGCGTGAGGCCAGCCCGATTCCCGAAGTCGAGCAGGACCGTGACGAGGCGATCCATGTCAACTGGCCGCTGGTGGGGCTGATCGCGTTCTTTATGTTCCTCTATGTCGGGGCGGAGGTAGGTTTCGGCGGCTGGATCTACACCTATGCGGTGAGCATGGGGCTGGTCGGCGAGACGGCGGCGTTTTATCTGACGTCGCTGTTTTGGGGGGCGCTGACGCTGGGACGGCTGGCCTCGATTCCGATTGCAGCGCGCGTGCGCCCGCGCACGATCTTGCTGGCGGATATCCTGGGCGCGTTGGCGAGCGTGCTTTTGATCCTGGCGCTGCCGGCGTCGCCATGGGCCTTGTGGGTGGGCATCTTTGGCGCGGGCTTTGCGCTGGCCTCGATCTTCCCCACGGTGATTACATGGGCCGAGCGGCGGATCACCGTCAGCGGCCTTGTGACGAGCACCTTTTTGGTCGGCGCCAGCCTGGGCGCGATGCTCTTGCCCTGGCTGATCGGCCAGTTGTTTGAGGGGCGCGGGCCGCAGATTACGATGATCGCGATCCTGATCGACCTGTTGGCGACCGCGGTTATCTATGTGGCATTGATGATCTATGGCGGCCAGCCGAAACGTGTGGAGAAGTAGCGGCGCTGTGAAGTATCTCGCTTTGGACCTGGGCACTTCGTTTATCAAGGGTGCAGTGCTGGATTTAGAGCGGCTGGTCATCACCGATGTGATCCGCCGCCCGTTTCCGGCGGCGCTGCCGGGGCTGCCGCCGCTGTGGGTCGAGGTAGACCCGCAGGCGGTGGTCGTCGCCACACGCTCCCTGTTGGACGAGTTGGCTGCGTACGCGCCCGATGCGGTGGGCGTGGTGGTGTGCAGCCAGATGCACGGGCTGGTGCTGATGGATGCTGCAGGGCGGCTGCGCTCCAATGTGGTCACCTGGCAGGATCAACGCATCTTGCAGCCGAACCCGCGCGGGGCGGGCAGCTACTTTGACGTGATCATGGCGCGGCTGCCCCAGGTGCAGCAGCAGGCATTGGGCAACGGCCTGAAGCCGAGCCTGCCGTTGTGTACGCTGGCCTGGTGGGCGGCGCGCGGCGAACTGCCCAGCGGAGTGATCCCGGCCTCGCTGGGAGACTATGTGCTGGCGGCGCTGGGCAGCCAAGCGCCGGTGGTGGAGCCAAGCATGGCGGCCTCGATGGGCGCGCTGGATTTGCCCACGGGCCGCTGGCACGCCGTGGCGCTGGGCAATCTGGGACTGGGTGGGCTGGCCTGGCCGCAGATCGTGGACGCGACCACGCCTGCGTATGCGATTCCGGTAGGCGACCGGCATCTGCCCTGCTGCCCGCCGGTGGGCGACCACCAGGCCGCGGTGCTGGGCGCGCTGCTGCAACCGGGCGAGCTATCGCTGAACATCTCCACCGGGTCGCAGGTGAGCGTATTGGCCCCGCGCTTTCGCACGGGCGAATATGAGGTGCGGCCCTATTTTGACGGTAGCTTTTTGCAGACGATCACGCGTATCCCGGCGGGCCGCGCCCTCAACGCACTGGTCGACCTGCTGCTGGAGCTGTCGCACGCCGAGGGGTTTGCAGTGCAGAATCCATGGGCCACGATTGCGGCGGCGGTGGAGGCGACGCCGGAGACGGATCTCCAGGTCGATCTGGCGTTCTTTGCCAGCCCGGTGGGCGACCGCGGCGCGATCACGAACATTCGCGAGGAGACCTTGCGGGTGGGCCATCTGTTTCGGGCGGCGTTCCGGGCGATGGCGGCCAACTACCGGCTGTGCGCGGGGCGGCTGGACCCCAGCCAGCCTTGGTCGCGGCTGGTCTTTTCGGGCGGGCTGGCGCAACGTTTTGCACCGCTGCGCGCCGAGATCGGGCGCGCCTTTGGCGTGGCCGAGCGGCTGTGCCCGGCGGCAGAGGACACGCTGCTGGGGCTGTTGGCGCTGGCGTTGGCGGCATCGGGCCGTGCGTCCGGCGTGGCCGAGGCGACCGCGCAGCTGCGAGCCACCTATGCGGTGGAGGATGCCGCGCCCGGCGCGCCTGCGGCCTAGCCGCCGCGGATTATCTCCTCTACAGCGCCGCGCCGGGATCCGCCGGCGCGTTGGTTTGACCCAACTTCATCACACGCACGCTTTATCACACGCACATTTCTAGCCGAGGAGACTGTTATGCCGCTGTCGTTTGACATGCCCTATGACCAACTCTTGATTTATCAGGGGACGAATCCGCGCCCGGCGGATTTTGACGAATATTGGGACAACAGCCTGGCCGAATTACAGGCCACTGACCCACAGCCGGAGCTGGTCCCCGCCGAGTTTCAGACCGACTTTGCCGACTGTTTTGACCTCTATTACACCGGGTTGGGCGGGGCGCGCATCCACGCCAAGCTGCTGCGCCCCAAGCGGGCGGACGAGCCGCATCCGGCGGTGTTGATGTTCCACGGCTATTCGGGCAGCGCCGGCGATTGGTTTGACAAGCTGGGCTATGTGGCGCAGGGCTACACCGTGGCGGCGATGGACTGTCGCGGCCAGGGCGGGCTGTCGGAGGACAAGGGCGGCGTATTTGGCTGGACGCTGCGCGGGCATATTGTGCGCGGGTTGAGCGATACGCCGGACAAGCTGCTCTATCGCTATATCTTTCTGGACACGGCGCAACTGGCGCGCGTGGTGATGGAGATGCCCGGCGTGGACGCGGCGCGCGTGGGCGCGACCGGCGGCAGCCAGGGCGGCGGC
>QEUY01000446.1 GCA_003577365.1 Chloroflexota bacterium
CATGGCGGCATCTACATCGCGGCCATGACGGCGCGCATCCGCCTCGACCACGCCCAGCTTCAACTCGGTGTTGATCCCGCCGGGGCACAGCACATTGACACGCACGTTGCGGTCGGCGATATGGCGCGCCAGCGTCATGCCATAGCCGTTGACGCCCCCCTTGCTCGCGCCATAGGCCAGCGACCCGCTCGCCCCTACCACGCCCGCACCCGAACCGATGATGATCACCACCCCGCGGCCCGCGGCGTCGAAGAGCGGCATGGCGTACTTGGTGCAGAGAAAGACACCTTTGATGTTGACGTCGAGCACCGCCTCGAAATCATCTACGCTCAGTTCGTCGGGCGGCTGAAACGCGCCGCGGAAGATGCCCGCGGCGCAGACCAGCACATCCAGCCGGCCCTGCCGCGCCTGCACCTGCTGCATGAGCGCCTGTACCGCGGCGGGGTCGCGCACATCGACCTGCACAAACTCGGCGCAGCCGCCCGCGGCTGCCAGCGCATCCGCCGCGGCTTGGCCGGCGGCGTTCCAGTCGGCGATCACCACCTGCGCCCCCCGCGCCGCGCAGAGCCGCGCCGCCGCGCCGCCGATGCCCTGCGCGCCGCCCGTCACGACAATCACCTTGCCCGTCAAATCGCCCGGATAGGGTATCTGGTTCATCACAGTCAGCCTTATTCTATGGGGTAAATATGGGATGGGGTTAGATGGCGTGAGGCTCGTCATGCCAGTGGACGCCCGCCTGCGCGCCTGCCGCCAGCAGCGCGTCGCGCGCTTCGGGGATCAGGTCGTCGGGCAGGTGTTCCACGATCACATAGCCTTCGGGGCGCACGGCCTCAAAACGCTGCAGCATGTAGCCCAAATCCATGCTGCCGCGGCCCATGACGACCTCGCTGATATGCACCACGTGGCGGTCTTCCAGCGCCATGTCCTTGGCATGGACGGCCCAGGTCACATCGCCCAACGTGTCGAACAGGTCGTCCAGCACGCGCCGCGCGTGATAGACCTCCTGCACATTGCTCACAAAGTTGACCGGGTCGCAGTTGAACTTGAGCATGGGCGAGCCGACGCGGTCGATCACCTCGCGCACCTGGGCCGCGGTGTTGAGCGGCGACACCGTGTGCCCCTCGATCGCCAGCGCCACCCCCGCATCCTCGGCGACCGTCGCCACCTGGCGCAGGCTGTCCACCAGCCGGTCGAGCGTGGCGGGGCTGTGGTTCTCGCGATGCGGCCACCAGTGGCCGCCGGGGTTGAGCGAACCGGGCCGGATGTACAGGTTGTCGCCGGCCAGCCGCGCACAGACCTGTACCGCGGCTTGCAGCGTGGCGATCCCCTGGCGGCGCAGCGCGTCGTCGGGGTTGACCAAACATTCATAGCGCCCGTTGACCTGCGCCACGCCCACCCCGGCGCGGCGCAGCGTATCGCGCAGCCGGTCGAGGTCGGCGGGAGTGGGCAGCGTCGGGTCGGCAAAAAAGCAACTACAGCCGACAAAACCGGCAGCGCGCAGCCGTTGGGCCGCTGCGTCGTCCACTTGACGCAAGTCTGCCGGCAGCAATCCGGTCGTGGCTAGTCTCATGCTCAATCCTGGTTCTAGGTGGGAGTGGTTGGGGAAGACGCGCCGTGCAGGCCGGCTCCGATCCGCCGTTTGGGGAGCGACCTGCCCTTCGGATACACTACTCTACAAGGGCAAGCGGAGACTGTCAACCGGAGTTTTGCCTCACGCATGTCTGTATCGCATATGTCTGTATCGCATATGTCTGTATCATGCCGTCACATCACCGCATCCCGAAGGGAGCATGCCAGATGCAGGAAGTCCGTGTCGCCATCATCGGCATGGGCATTGGCCGCTACAATGGCCGCGCCTTGGCCGCCACCCCGCGTACCCGCATCGTCGCGCTCTGTGATCTCGTGCCAGAGCGCATGGAGGAATTTGCCCAAGAGCTGCCCAACCCTGTGCGCTACTATACCGATTACATCCAGGTCTGCAACGATCCAGAGGTAGACGCCGTCTTTGTGGGCACACCCAACCAACTACACGTGCCCGTGGCGCTGGAGGCAATCCGCCAAGGCAAGCATGTGCTGGTCACCAAACCGCTGGCCGAATCGGTGCAGTCGGCGCGCACGCTGGTGGACGCCGCCGAAGCGTCGGGGCTGGTCGCCATGATGTCGCTCTCCACACGCTTTGCCGACGACGTGCAATATCTTGGCGCGCTGGCGCGGGCCGGCGACTTTGGCGAGATGTACTATGGCCGGGCACGCAGCGTGCGCCGCCACGGCATTCCCGCCTGGAACTTGGGCTTTATCCTGCCCGGCGGCGGCGCGTTTCGCGATATGGGCGTGCATGTGCTGGACTCGGCCTGGTGGCTGTTGGGGATGCCGCAGCCGGTCTCGGTGCTGGGCGTGGCCGGGGCCAAGTTTGGCCCGCGCGGCCGGGGCTATCTCCCCGGCGCGGTCCAGCCGCCGGAGACACTGGGCACGCTCTATACCGTGGACGACTACGCCGGCGGGCTGATCCGCTTTGACAACGGGGCCGCGCTCCAGGTCGAAAGCTTTTGGGCCTCGCACCAGCCCAGCGAGCTTCAGATCGAACTCTTTGGCACCGAGGCAGGGGCGCGACTAAAGCCGCTCATGATTTATCGCACTGTGCAGGGTGTTGACCAAGACGCGGCGGTCAATATTGCTCTCGACAACGCCAAGACCTGGCGCACCATCGCCGGTCACTTTGTGGAATGCATCCTCGACGGCGTGCCCTGCCAAGCGCCCGTGCGTCACGGGCTGATCGTGCAGGAGATGATGGAGGCGCTGTTGGCAAGCGCAGCCACCGGACGCGAGGTACGTCTCGACGAGATGCGCCAGGTATCGTAAATCGCTTTGCATCCATAGGAGGAACCATCATGCAGCAGCTCCCCCCACTTTACTATGGCGGACGCCAGTTGATCACCGAGCCGACGCACTTTGCCGAACTGCGTTCGGCGCGCCCGCTGCTCGGCGATGTCGAGGCATTGCGCGCCCGGATGCAGGAAGACGGCTATCTCTATCTGCCCGGCCTGCTCGACGTGGACGCCGTGATAGCGGCGCGGCGCTCGGTGCTGGAGAAGCTCCAGGCCGAGGGCGCGCTCGACCCCGCCGCGCCGCTGATGGACGGCGTCGCCGCGCCCGGCGTGCACTTCACCTTCCGGCCCGACCTCGCCAACGGCAACCCGGTCGTGCATCGCCTGCTCTACAGCGGCGCGGTGATGGCCTTCTTTGAGGCCTTCTTGGGCGGGCCGGTGCTGCACTATGACTACACCTGGCTGCGCGCCAAGGCCCCCGGCCCCAATACCGCCACCTCGCCCCACTGTGACATCGTCTTTATGAGCCGCGGCACCAAACAGCTCTACACGCTGTGGACGCCGCTGGACGACATCCCGTATGAACTAGGCGGGCTGATGATCCTGGAGGGGTCACACCGCAAGGTCGAACACCTAGGGGAGTATTGGGAATTTGACGTGGATTCCTACTGCGTCGACGGCAAGAACGACAAGGCGCATGAGCAATGGGCTTGGGGCGCGACCGGCGGCTCCTTCAGCAAGGATGCCATTGGCGTGCGCCAGCAGATCGGCGGGCGCTGGCTGTCCACCGAGTACAAGGCGGGCGACGTGCTGATCTTCGGCATGTATACGCTGCACGGCAGCCTGGACAACCGCACCCACCGTATCCGGCTCTCCACCGATTCGCGCTACCAGCGCCAGGGCGAGGCCGTCGACGGGCGCTGGGTGGGAGAGCATCCCATCGCCCACGGGCCGGAGGCCAAGGTGGGGATGATCTGCTAGCCCACGGCACGGCCCGCCGGCAGATAGGCGACTAGACCGACCCACGGCGCTTGCGAAAATGGAGGGCGACGAGCAGCATTGCTGCCGGGAAAACTAAGTTCCAGAGACCCAACCCCGCAAAGATCAATGTGGGTCGATCCCAGGGCGCAACGACGCTGCCCAGAATTCCCAAAGCGCCGTTGACCCAAAAGAGCAGGCGTATCCAGCGTTCCAATCTGCCGCCCACAAAGGTTGGGCTGACCACCGCCGTCGCTAGGCTGAGAAACGCATAGCCGATCGCTTCCAGCGCAAAAAAGATAGAATGGAGGTTGGGCATGGCCAGCAGGGCGACCCCATCCAACTCGCCGTGCAGCAAGCTCAGGCGCACCGCAAACAACTGAACATAATAGTTGGTGCAGACCATGGCCGCATAGACCGTCGTAAATGCGAGCGCGACCAGGCTAAGCGTCTGCTTCTCGGCGGGCGTGACCACATGGATGCTTGCCATGAGCACGACCAGCGTGGGGGCA
>QEUY01000447.1 GCA_003577365.1 Chloroflexota bacterium
CTAGGTATGACACTAGGTATGATGCCGAGGCGGGCGCATCTCAAAGCGCACCCAAAACCGCCCCACAACACCGCGGTGGCACAGTAGCGACACCGGAGTCTATGCTGTCGAGTATGCCGGCAGCGTGCGCCACACAGACCGGATTCGTCCCTTCCTGTTGTTTCCAACCAAGGAGTACGCCATCCATGCCGTATGGAATTGAGACCGTGACCGTCATTGGCGCGGGCACTATGGGGGCCGCCATTGCGGGCCATCTCGCCAATGCGGGGCTGACCGTCTATCTGCTGGACATTCCCCCCACCGAGCTAACGCCACAGGAGAGCGCCGCAGGTCTCTCGCTGGCGCACCCCAAGGTGCGCAACCGCATCGTCCAGGCGGGGTTTGAGCGCATGGTCAAGGCCAAGCCGGCCAATCTTTTTACGCCCGCCGTGGCGCAGCGCATTCACATCGGCAACACCGAGGATGACCTGGCCGCGGCCGCCGGCGCGAGCGATTGGATCGTCGAGGCCATCGTCGAGCGCCCCGGCCCCAAGCAGGCGTTGATGGAGAAGCTCGAAGCAGTTGCGCCGGCGGATGCTATTATCTCGACCAACACCTCCGGCATTCCGGTGCATATCATTGCCGCGGGGCGCAGCGAGGCATTCCGCCGTCGCTTCTTGGGGACGCATTTCTTCAACCCGCCGCGCTACTTGCATCTGTTGGAGTTGATCCCCACCGGCGACACCGACCCGGCGCTGGTGCAGCGGCTGCGCAGCTTTGCCGAGCAGACCTTGGGCAAGGGGGTCGTCGTCTGCAAAGACACGCCCAACTTTATCGCCAACCGCATGATCAGCTTTATTCAAAGCGACATCATGGAATACGCCATCGCCAACGGCTATTCGGTGGAGGAGGTCGACCGGCTGACCGGCCCGCTGTTGGGCCGCCCCAAGACCGGCACCTTCCGCCTCAACGACGTGATCGGCATCGACGTGATGGCGCTGGTCAGCGAGAACCTCTACGGCATGATCGCGCATGACGAGGACCGCGAAATCCTGCGCGGCGAGTATGGCAGCGCCGTGATGAAGGCATTGATCGCCAACCAACTGCTCGGCGCCAAGAGCGGCCAGGGCTTTTACAAAACGGTGACCGCAGCCGGCGGCGGCAAAGAGTTCTGGGGGCTGGACCTGCAGGCCGCGGCGGAGAGCGGCGAGATCGCGTACGTCGAGCCGCAAAAGCCGCGCTGGGCCAGCGTGGGCGCGGCGCGCGACCTGCCCCTGCCCGACCGGCTGCGGCGGTTGGTGGAAGCTCACGACAGCGCCGGTGAGTTGGTCTGGCATACACTGGCGCGCACCTTGGCCTATGCCTCTAAGCGCGTGCCCGAAATTGCCGACAGCATTGTCGATATCGACAACGCCATGAAGTGGGGCTTCGCCTGGGAGATGGGGCCGTTTGAGACGTGGGATGCGCTGGGGGTGCGCGACACCCTGGCACGCATGGAAGGCGAAGGCATTGCGGTGGCGCCGTGGGTGCGCGCCATGGTGGACCAGGGCCACAGCCGCTTCTATACGTTTGACGGCATGGCGCGCTTGGCCTACAGCCCGCAGGCGGGCGGCTATGTGCCGGTGGCGGAAAACCCGCTGGTGGTGCGCATCCCCACGCTCAAACGCTGCCAGCGCATCTGGGCTGCGAACGAGTCGGCCAGCCTGATCGACATGGGCGACGACGTGATGCTGCTGGAGTTCCACAGCAAGATGAATGCGCTCAACGCCGAGATCATGGAGGTGCTGACGGTGGCGCTGGACCGGCTCCATGGCGACGCCGCCGGGCTGGTGATCGGCAACGAAGGGCAGAACTTCAGCGTGGGCGCCAACTTGATGGTGATGGGGCTGGCGGCCCAGGCCGGGCAGTGGGACGAGTTGGAGAAGATGCTGGCCGACGGACAGAACGCCTTTATGGCGCTGCGCCGCTCTCCCAAGCCGGTGGTTGCCGCGCCCTTCCAGCGCGTCTTGGGCGGCGGGCTGGAAGTCTGTTTGGCTTCCAGCCGCATCGTGGCCCACGCCGAGACCTATCTGGGGCTGGTGGAGGTGGGCGTGGGCGTGATCCCCGGTTGGGGTGGCTGCAAGGAGGTCGTGCGGCGGATGATCAGCCCGCATATGCACGCCACCAACGTCAACCCCATGCCCTATCTGCGCCAAGCCTTTGAGTTGATCGGCTTTGCCAAGGTCTCCACATCGGCGCTGGAGGCCAGGGAGATGGGCTATCTGACCAAGCGCGACCGCATTGTGATGAACAGCGACCATCTGTTGGCCGAGGCCAAGCGCGAGGTGTTGACGCTGGCGCAGGCGGGCTATCGCGCGCCGGTGACGACGGGCAATGTGTATGCTTCGGGCCGCGATGTCTTGGCGAGCGTGCTGATCGAGGTCTATTCGCTGCAGCAGGGGGGCTATATCAGCGAGCACGATGCCACCATCGCCAAGAAGCTGGGGCACATCCTCTGCGGCGGCGATCTCAGCGCCCCGGCCTGGATGGATGAACAGTACTTCCTCGACCTGGAGCGGGAAGCCTTTCTCAGCCTGGTGGGCGAATCCAAGACCCAGGACCGTATCTGGTATATGCTGCAAAATGGCAAGCCTCTACGCAATTAGCCTTTACGCAACGAGTCGGCGCGACACGGAATTGAATCTGAGGGAGGAACCCGTTCCATGAGAAATGCTGTGATTGTTGCTGCTGCGCGCACGGCGGTGGGCAAGGCCCCGCGCGGGAGCCTGCGTACTGTCCGGCCCGACGATATGGCGGCGGCGGTGATCCGCGCCGTGGTCGACAAAGCGGGGATTGACCCGGCTGCGGTGGAAGATGTGGTGTTGGGCTGCGCCTTCCCCGAGGCCGAGCAAGGCATGAATGTGGCGCGCATCGCCACGCTGCGCGCCGGGCTGCCCGAAAGCGTGACGGGGCAGACGGTCAACCGCTTCTGCTCCAGCGGGCTGCAGTCGATCGCCACCGCGGCCCAGCAGATCATGGCGGGCATGGGCGACGTGATCATTGCCGGGGGCGTGGAGAGCATGTCGATGGTGCCGATGATCGGCAACAAGTTTGTCGCCAACCCGACCTTGGCTGAGGAATATCCCGGCGTCTATTTGGGCATGGGGCTGACCGCCGAGAACGTGGCGCGCAGCTATGAAGTGAGCCGCGAAGAGCAAGACGCCTTTGCGCTGCGCAGCCACCAGCGCGCGGCCGCGGCGCAGGACACGGGCAAGTTCACCCAGGAGATCGTGCCGCTGGAGGTGACGGTCAAGAGCGGAGTGGGCAGCCAGGTGGAGGAGACGCACTACACCTTTGACCAGGACGAGGGGATCCGCCGCGATAGCTCGGCGGAGGCGCTGGCTAAGCTGCGCCCCGTCTTTCATGTGGCGGGGACCGTGACCGCGGGCAACAGCAGCCAGACGAGCGACGGTGCGGCCGCGTTGTTGATCATGAGCGACGAGCGCGCCCAGTCGCTGGGGCTGAAGCCGCTGGCGCGCTTTGTCAGCTTTGGCACGGGCGGCGTGCGGCCTGAAGTAATGGGCATTGGGCCGATCGAGGCTGTGCCCAAGGCGCTGCGCTATGCGGGCATGACCTTGGCCGATATCGACTTGATCGAGCTGAACGAAGCGTTTGCCGCGCAGGCGCTGGCGGTGATCCGCACCTTGGGTTTCGACGAGGAGATCACGAACGTCAACGGCGGCGCGATCGCGCTGGGCCATCCGCTGGGCTGTACAGGGGCCAAACTCACCGTGCAGGTGCTGCATGAGTTGGAACGCCGTGACCAGGAGATCGGCATGGTGACGATGTGTATCGGCGGCGGCATGGGCGCGGCGGGCATCATCCAGCGCCTAAATTGACGCTTGCATCCAAGGGCTGTGCCGTGGTAGAGTAGAGTCACGGCACAGCGCCTCTTAGCAGCACCCCATCACGCGTGAGTTTCTCAAACTGCTCGGTGTTCCAAATTGTGTATAGGGAGTCTTCGCCGGCCAGCATAACCCATGGCTAGCGGCGGAGCTTTGTGTGTTTCTGTTAGCCTGTCCAACAAAGCAGTGGCATTGCGCCCCCAGGAGGAAGGTTCATCGTGTCCAAGCGGATCTATGTGGGAAATCTGCCCTTTCGGGCGACTGAAGACCAAGTGCGTGAGCTGTTTTCGAGGTATGGGACAGTTACGAACGTTGCGATGATCACAGACCGGGAAACCGGCAAATTCCGCGGCTTCTGCTTTGTCGAGATGGGCGACGCCGACGCGGACCAGGCAATTAAGGCGCTGAACAATTATCAGATGGAAGGCCGTGCCCTGCGGGTCAACGAGGC
>QEUY01000448.1 GCA_003577365.1 Chloroflexota bacterium
TGGCGCGGTCGCTCTCCAGGTCGGGGTGGCCGACCGCTTCGTCGATAGCCACCACCTGTTCCAGTTCGGCCACCGCCGCGTCCAGGTTGCCCAACGCCATGTGGACCATGGCCATGTTGTAGCGCGTCGTCGCTTCACCCCAACGGTGCCCCACCTGGCGTTGCAGAGGTAGGGCCTGCTCGTAGTAGGCCAGCGCCTGCTCCTTCTCCCCCAGGTCGTCATAGACCGCACCGATGTTGTTGAGGAGCCGGGCAGTTTCGCGCTGGTCTTGCTTGTGCTGGACAACCCGCAGCGCCTGTTCAAGCCACTGCAACTCATCGCGGCGCAGCCCGCGCAGCAGATGATAACGGTTTAGCGCATCGGCCAACGTCACCAGGGTCTCGTCATCGGGCGCCAACTCAGTCTGGCGCTGCCAGGCATGAAGAAGCTGCGGGTAGACCGCCTCGATCCGCTGCCAGTCGCCGCGGTCTTCGTTGACCAGCGCCAGGTAGTGCTGGCGGTGGCGCGCTATGGCCTCCGGCAGGGTCCGCGTGCGGGCAAAGTCCGCCAGCACCTGGTGCAGCGCCAGCCCTTCCCCATCCCCCTCACGCCCCACCTCCTCATCTCCCACCCGCTCCACCAGATTGCGGCTGATCAAGAGCGCCAGCACGCGGCCATCAGCCCCGCTCACAGCTTCGGCGGCGGGGCGGTCAAAGGCGGCCGGTTTGGCGGCAAAGGCGCCCAGGGCGTGGAAGGCGTCCACCGCGGGGGCGGGGAGGTCGGCCAGGCTGAGGGCCAGGGTCTGCTCCAGGGTGACAGGTGCGCCGTCGCTCCCCAGCCGTTGGCAGGCCAGGGCCAGCCGCCCGGCGGGGTCGCTTACGGCGGTGAGGGCCTCGTGGCGCAGGTCGGCAAAATAGGTGCGTTCGGGTGCGGCCAGGTAGCCGCCCACCAGTTCCAGCGCCAGCGGCAGGCCGCCCACCGCAGCGGCCAGCCGCTGCGCCTGGGGCGGGTCGGCGGCGCACGCTTCGGGCGCCAGCGCACACAACAGGTCAAAGGCGGGGCCGGCGGCCAGCGTGGGCACGGCCAGCGTGTGGGTCGGGCCGGCAAAGGCGCGCGCCAGCTCCTGGTTGCGCGTGGTGAGCAGGTGACAACAGTGGGGGCCGCCACAGCGCAACAGCCGGGCGGCATCCAGTTCCCAGGCGTCGTCGATGACCAGCAACAGGCGGCGCAGCCCAATGGCATTTTTGACCGCCCCGGCGCGGCGGGCGGGGTCGGGCAGGTCGCTCACGTCGAGGCCCAGGGCGCCGGCCCACCGCCCCAGTTGCGCCAGCGGGTCGCCTTGGGGGCCGAGACCGGCTCAGAGCACACCGTCGCGAAAGTGGGCCAGCAGGTCGCGGCGATGGGCAAGCACCACGGCCAGCGTCGTCTTGCCCACACCGGGCAGCCCATCGGCCGAGAGCGCCGGGTTGGCCCCGGCCAGCAACTGGGCTGCCACCTGGTCTACCAGTTCGGCGCGGCCCACAAAATGGTCGGGCAGCGCGGGCACGCCAAAAAAGAGCGCCGGCCGTTCACCGGGCTGGATGATCTGCTGCGACAGGTTGATGTCGCGGGCTGCGGCCAGCGCTTGTAGCATCCCCCCGGTCTGAGCCTGGGTGACGGTGACGGTAGGGACGCTGCCCCTCAACTCGCCGGGGGGGTCGGTTTTGGGTCCGGGTCGGGCGGGGCTTCGCTGCTGGCGAGAATGTCGCCCTGCACCTCGACGCGCTCCACGTTGGCCCCGCGCCCCGTCCTGTCTTCCGCCAGGATGCCGCCGCCTTGCGATCTGGCATCGGCGACGTTGACGCCGGGGCGCGGCGGGGGTTCCGGCTGCGGGGTGGGGTTGCTGCCTTCGGCCTCGAGACTGGCGCCAAAGGGGCCGCGCAGCGTCGCCTTGCCGCCGCCCCGGTAGCGCAGCGCAAAGACAATCGCAACCACGGCCAGCAGCGCCACGATGATGATGGGTGTCCAGTTGATGGTTTCCATGGGGGAGTCCTCGTTGTTGATGAGAGCCGGTGTCTGCCGCCAGTATAGCAGTGTGGATGGTGGGTGTCAACCGGTGTGGTAAACCTGATGAGCTTCACGAACGGGTGAGATGGCATCTTGCCCTACGCGCCCGCAGCGACTGGACATTTCACCAATTTTTCGGTATACTGAGCCGATCAGAACTTGTGTTCGAGAAGCGAGGAAACCTTATGCCGCCACTGAAAGTAGTCAGCGAATATCAGCCGACGGGTGACCAGCCGCAGGCCATTGCAAAGTTAGCCGATGGCATCCGTGACGGGATGCGCCATCAGGTGCTCCTAGGGGTGACGGGCAGCGGCAAGACCTACACCATGGCGAAAGTCATCGAAGAGGTGCAGAAGCCGACGCTGGTCATCGCCCACAACAAGACGCTGGCCGCTCAGCTCTACAGCGAGTTTCGCGAGTTCTTTCCCAACAATGCGGTCGAGTACTTTGTCAGCTATTACGACTATTACCAGCCGGAAGCGTACATCCCGCGCACCGACACCTACATCGAAAAAGATTCGCAGATCAACGAAGAGATCGACCGGCTGCGGCTGGCCAGCACCAGTTCGCTGCTCAGCCGGCGCGATGTAGTGATCGTCGCCTCGGTCTCGTGCATCTACGGCCTGGGTAGCCCGCAAGCCTACGGGCAAGCGGTGTTACACCTGCGCGTCGGTGATCTGGTGCGGCGCAACACCGTCTTGCGTCACCTGGTGGAGATCTACTACGAGCGCAATGACGATGTGCTCCAGCGTGGCCGCTTCCGCGTGCGCGGGGATGTGCTTGAAATACAACCTGCCGAGCGCGAGTTTGCTTACCGCATCAGCCTCTGGGGCGATGAGATCGAGCGCATCACCGAGATCGACCCGCTCACCGGCGAGGTGATCGCCGACCACCAGCAGATCGACATCTACCCGGCCAAACATTTTGTCACCCCGCGCGCCATGCTCGAAGAGGCCATGGAAGATATCCGCCAGGAGATGGAAGAGCAGGTGGCGTTGTTCGAGAGCCAGGGCAAGTTGCTCGAAGCACAACGGATCAAGCAACGCACCAATTATGATCTGGAGATGTTGCGCGAGGTTGGCACCTGCGCCGGCATCGAGAACTACAGCCGCCCGCTTGCCCGCCGCCCCCCCGGCAGCACGCCGTGGACGCTGCTCGACTACTTCCCGGCCGACTGGCTGCTCATCATCGACGAGAGCCATATGACTGTGCCGCAGATCCGCGGCATGTACAACGGCGACCGCTCGCGCAAGGAAGTGCTGGTCGATTACGGCTTCCGCCTGCCCAGCGCACTCGACAACCGCCCGCTCCGGTTTGAGGAGTTCGAGCAGCACGTCAACCAGGCCATCTATGTGAGCGCCACGCCTGGCCCATATGAGTACGAACACGGCGAACAGGTGGCCGAACAGGTGATCCGCCCCACCGGTCTGGTCGACCCGCGGGTGGAGGTGCGGCCCACCGAAGGGCAGATCGACGACCTGCTCAAAGAGATCAAGATGCGGGTGGCCAAGGGGCAACGCGTGCTGGTCACGACGCTCACCAAACGGATGGCCGAGGACCTGACCGAGTATCTGGCCGAGTTGAACATCAAGGTACAATATTTGCACAGTGACATCCACACGCTCGAACGGGTCGAGATCCTGCGCGACCTGCGTATGGGGGTCTTTGATGTGGTCGTCGGTATCAACCTCTTGCGCGAGGGGCTCGACCTGCCCGAAGTCTCGCTGGTTGCCGTGCTCGACGCCGACAAGGAAGGATTCTTGCGCAGCGGCAGCGCGCTGATCCAGACCGTCGGTCGCGCCGCCCGCCATGTAGAAGGCACGGCCCTCCTTTACGCCGACAAGGTCACCGATGCCATGAAGACCGCCATCGATGAGACCAACCGCCGCCGCGAGATCCAGTTGCGCTACAACCTGGAGAACAACATCGAGCCGCGCGGCATCGTCAAGAGCATCCGCGACCTGACCGACCGCGTCAAGATGATGGCCGAGGCCAAGCAGGAATACGAGACCGACGGCGAGGGCGCCCCGGTGCTCAAGGCTGCTGACCTACCCAAGGATGAACTGGCTCGCCTCATCAAGCAGATCGAGCGAGAGATGAAGGAAGCCGCCCGCGCCCTCGAATTCGAGAAGGCCGCCGCCCTGCGCGACCAGTTGATGGAGTTGCGGGCGCTGCAAGTGGTGGAGGGGATCGCCCGGTAAGTATACCGACGGGCAGGGTTGGCAGATCACGCTCTGTTCACCCTGCCCGTTCATACTGCAAAGGACGAG
>QEUY01000449.1 GCA_003577365.1 Chloroflexota bacterium
GCGCGCAGATTTGGTGATGCGCGCATAGAGTTGGGCCGCGTAGACGGCTGGGCTGCCGTTGACCGTCACCGGGGCAAAGGTGCGCCACCACGCGCCGCCGGCGCGGATCAGCGTGTAGACAAGCTGCGAGGCCGCCGCGTCCCAGGCGATGTGCAGCACCAGGTCGGGCGGGGTGGCGTCGGGTTCGATGCGAAGCGGCTGCGCGGGAGTGGGTTCGGCCCCTTCGGCCACGCTGTAGGGCGTGATCTCGACCGCCACGCTCACCGCACGCAGCGGTTGGCCGTTTTGAAGAAAGTCAAAGGTGACCTGCGTATGGCCCACGCTGCGCGGGCGCAGGTCAAAGACCAGCGGCGGGCTGTCGCGGTCCGGCGGCAGCGTGACTTCCTGCACCGGCTCGTTGAGCAGGTCGAACTGCGGCGCGTCGATACGCACCTGCACAGGCAGATCCTCGCGCAGCGCCAGCTCGGCGCTGGCCGCGCTCTGGGCGCGCGGCGTCAGCGTCAAGCGCACTACCACCGCGATGCGCGGCGCTTCGACCCACACCCGCCGCGGGCAGGCAATATCGGTGTAGCGCACGACCGTGCGCGGGTGCGCCTCTCTTGCCGCCGCGCGTCTGTTGTCCGCGATGCCCTCAAGCACAGGCGCGTTTGGCATGCCCTCCACAGCCTGTGCCTCGCCGCGGGCGGCGACCTCAAGCAGACGGCGGTAGGCATCCGGGTAGCCGGCCAACAACTGAAGCAGCCGGTCATACAGCGCCGGGGTTTGGGAGGGGTCCGCCTCCGCCCCGGCCACAAGGCGATCCAGTTCGGCCTTGACCTGCGGCCACTCGGCCTCGCCGATCAGCGCGGGCAGTTCCGGCCCCAGCGCCCGGAGCGCCTCCACCATCTGCCAAAAGCTATCCATCACAGGGTATAACCTTCTCGACTACAAGCCATGTTTTCAAGCTGAATGCCAGGCCCAATGTGGCGCTGGGTTATGTCCTTTTTTGCACAGGCTTGCGCCCCCAGTTCTGGTTGACCATAAAGGAGATCAGAAAGATCTCAGGATCATCGGCAATCCGCTCACACTCGGCCACCATCTGTTGCCATTCCGGGTCAGACATCAGCCCCCACGCTCTGGTTTTCGGCCTGGTTGCCATCGTGGATTCAATCGGCCAGCGCCGGTATGGATGCCCTGGCGGGAGCGCCAGAGCGACCGCTCGCGACTGGACGTCTTCCAGCCCTGCATGGCGCAGCACCCCATACATGCGGCGTCCGGCCTTCGCATCGCCACCCGCCCGCTCGAACGCGTCCGCGGTCAGCGCCTTCAGCCGCTCCCAGGCCTCTTGGGGCGGATCACAGATGTAGCTGCAATCATCGGCCTCTTGCGTGACCACAACTCCGCCGGGGCGCGTCAACGCCAGCAGCTCCTGCATGAGCGCCTGATCTTTTCCCAACGGCGAAAACATAAAGCGCACATGAACCAAGTCGAATGACTCGCGCGGCAAACCGGTATGAAACGCATCCGCTTCGACAAACTCGATATTCGTCAGCCCCTCGCCCTGCGTAAGCTCACGCGCTGCATCTAACTGTTGCGGATTGATATCTGCGCCCACCACACGCCCGGTCGGGCCGACGCGACGGCTCAGCGCGCCCAGAATGCCCATTGGCCCACAGCCGAGATCCAGACAGCGCCAGCCGGGCTGGATCGCAATCTGATCCAGCATCGCCTCCGCTTCCGGCTCCCAGATGCGGCCCCACTTCTGCAGACGCTCGACCTCATTCGGCCCTTGTGCCAAGAGATAGCCGCTCGTACCGTCCAACATTGTATCGCTCCTGTGTTGAACCTGCTGCATGATCGCCCTGCTCTACTACAGTACAAGCTCGACGAAGCGCCTAGTGGCCGCCGGGAATCGCTGTCGCCAGCGCGCCGGCCAGGGCCTGCAGCCCTTCCTGTGTGCTGAAATAGGAGACATGGTCGCAGGGCACTTCGACCTTCACCGGCTTGGGCGTGCGGCTGTCGGGCACGTTGCGGATGCTCGTCACACTGACCGCGATGTCATTCGGCTGGTTGAAAAAGGCCAGGTCGGCCCCGGCATGGACCCAGTTCGTCTTTTTGATCTTGTCCCACAGCCGCGCCAGCCGGCTCTGGCTTTGGCCGGGGTCGTTCTGCTTGGCCGCCGCGATCACCGAGGTGTTGCCCGCCAGCACCGTGTAGGGCACGCCGGGGTCGGCGCTGCCCGCCAGCGTCGCCAGAAACTCGGATTTGGGGTTCATCTCGTCAAGCGATACGTCGATCGACTCGGTGGCGCTGACCAGGCTGCCGATGGCCTTGACCGGCCAGGCCACCGCCGTCAGCCCGTTGAGCGCCAGCGCCAGCCCGGCAAAGGCCCAATCCTGCACAGTGGGCCAGGGCGATCCGCCGCTGGGCGTGCCGACCAGCACCAACTGCTGCACGACGCGGTTGCCCTCCTCGCGCTCGATCAACCAGCGCGAGACCAGCCCGCCCATCGAATGCGCCACGATGTGCAGCGTCTTGCCATGGCCCGGCCCCAGCCCTACTGCGGCCAGCCGCTGCTTGAGGTCGCGCGCCGTCTGTTCGATGGTCGTGTTGATGCTCTCATAGTCAAAGGTCAGGATCAAGTCGTAGTGATCGGCCAGCCCCGGCGGCGGCGAGGCCAGCCCCAGCCAGCCGGTGCGCGCGCTGGCCGCCAACATGCGCGTGTCGCCGATGATGCCGTGCACATAGAGCAAGATGCGCCGCGCCGCCGCCACCTTGGCGGCCACCTCGTCGGCTGCGGCGTGATAGGTGAGCGCGCCGTTGCCGGCCACATCAACGGCGGCCAGGATCGGATAGGGGAAGTCCAGCCCCACGCGCTGGCCGACAACCTTCTGGAAATAGATGCGGATCGCGCCCTTCAGGTCGCGTGTTCCCTGGCTCGTCGGCGCGGGCAGCCGCTCCAGCACCACCTCGGTGCGGTCGGCCATGCGCCGCGTGCGCCCCAGCGGCAGATAAAACTCGCCGTCATAGCCCAGCGCCAAGAGCGATTCGTCCTCGCCCAAGGGCCGGTCGATCTGCACGACCAAAGGCGCATCCGGCGTGACGACGGTATGGTCTTGGACATCCACCAGTTCCAGCACGCTCAGCCCCGGTTCGCCGCTGCGGCTGGTGGTAAACTCAAAGGGCTTAAAGGCCTCCGGATGGTCGCGCATGATGGCCGGCAGCGTGACGTTGCCGGCGTCGCGGCTGGCCTGGGGCAGGTCCGAGAGACGCGCCCGCGCCGACAGCGCAGGATGCCCCTGCACGCTCACGCCATGCCCCAAGAGGGCGCGTTCCCCCTGCGCCGGGACCTCGGCGGCCTCCAGCGGGCGTACCGTGGTGAAGCTGATCTCGGCGGCCATCCAATCGGCGATCTCCTCATTGCCCGCGGGCTGCGTCCCCAGGTCACGGGTGGGCACGCGCGCCATCAGCCGGTTCAACGTGTTCATGATGCGCCCAACCGCCCGCGGGCGTGCACCCCGGCTCACGCTGACCGGCAAGTCATCCTGCTGGAGCAGCGTCGCATCACTCTCGTCGGTGCTGACGATCAGCTTGAGCGTATCCTTGAACTCGATCACGCCCTGCTTCCACAGCGAATCCCGCACCGAGGCAAAGAGCGGCTCGCCGCGGTTGGCCCAGCTCTCCTGATTGGGGTCAAGCCAGATGCCGCCCCCCGGCAGGATCGGGAACACGCCATAGGTTTCGGGCAGGTCGAGCAAGATGCAGAAGAGCCGCCGGTTGGAGCGGTTGGTAAATTTGACCTTGAACTGTGGCTGCTTCCAGACGCCGCCTTCCAAGGTATACTCCAGGCGAATATTTGAGCCTGATGGCGCGGGCTGCCAACCGCCGCGGCCATCGGCCACCTGGATCTCCATCTGCACGTCGTCTGGGCCAAGGACGCTGGCGGGGTTGTGCAGCCGCCCGATCAGCAGCCAGCGCGCAATCGCCTCCAGCCGCTGCACCGCCAACTGCGCCCCGCTGGGGGTAAAGCCTTCGGTGTCCACGATCAGCGCATACTGGTCGCCCTTGCGCCGCGTGCGATAGCGGTTGTCCACAGCCTGGACGAAGTACTCGGCCTCGTCGCGGCTGCCCTCGCGCACCAGCAGCGACGGTTGGCCTTCGGGGCCGGCGCTTGCCAGCGCCGTGCGCAGCAGCGCCAGCCCGGCGTCATCGCCTTCGAGCGCGACGAGCAACGGCGGCAGCGGCAGCCCTGTCACCACCGCTTTGTAGGTTGTCCCCCTGTCGAGCGCCTGGCCCGCGGCCATCTCC
>QEUY01000450.1 GCA_003577365.1 Chloroflexota bacterium
TGCGTTGGTAAGGTACGGCAACCGCAAATCTAGCTGAGAGTCTATCATGGATATGCAACACAGGAAGGAAGGTGGGTTCCCAAACTGGGGAGAACTCACTTGGCGAGGAAGAAAAAATACACAAAATACGGGCTTAGATCATGGGGTCATCTATGGGATGTCGTTTATTGTTTGATCTCACCAGGTTCACCGTAGGGGCCGCCCCTGTGGCGGCCCGTGCGTCATGCCGCCCCCTGGGCGGCCCCAGACCCGGACAGGCACGGGGGCCTGTCCCTACAATGGATGAGACGCAACATTTATAAGAATGTCATTTGTGGTTGAAAAAGATCATACTGTAGCAAAAGGGCGAGCCGTTCTTGCCGCCATAGCCAAAGCCGGCGGTTTCGCCCCACTTCCGCACCAGGTGGGCCGGCACATAGGCAGGGTCGGGCAGTTCCTCGCTGACGGCCAGCCGCGCGCCCGGCTTGAGCACGCGGCGCACTTCGGCCAGGGCGCGGCCCCGGTCGGGAATCTCGCCCAGCAGCGCGATCAGCACGGCGACATCGACGCTGCTGTCGCGCAGCGGCAGGTCATAGGCCCCCCGGACATAGAACTGCACCCGTTCGGCCAGCCCTGCCTGCTCCAGCCGCCGCCGCGCCGCGACCAGCAGTTGCGGCTGCAAGTCCACGGCATGGACAGACCCCTCGCCGCCGACCATGCGCGCCATCTCGGCGGTGAACAGCCCCGTGCCGCAGCCCAGATCGAGCACGGTCATCCCGCCGAACAGACCAAACAGCCCCAGGGTCTCCCCTGGGTTGCGATAGCGCAGCCGCGCCGGGTGGTCGAGCCAGGCCGCCATCTGATGCGGCATAGGCCGGGGCTGACGCCACAGTTCGGCACGCAGGCTGGCTTGGCTGCCGACCGCCGCACCCACGGTTGCAGCCACACTGTTGGCAACAAAACGCAAAGGAGCCGAGCGATCCATTTAGGCCACCGATTCTTTCGCGGGTGGAAAGCGGATTTTGAGCACGCCGTTGATAAAGCTGGCGTTGCTGGCGTCACGCTGGGCCAGCACCGCAGGCAGCATCAACTCGCGTTTGAAGTTGCCGATGCTGACAAACAGCTCATCGCCGCGCTTGGAGAGCTTGACCTTATCCAACTCGACATTGGGCAGCGGCAGCTTGAGCACAAAATCGCTGCCCTCCTCCTCGATCTCCTGCGCCTGGCCCACAAACAGGATCTGGCCTGGGTCGCGCTCGCCAAAGAGCGTGGCGGCCAGTTGCTCCAGCCGCGCCAGCCCCACCATCTCGACATCAAACCAGCCGGAGCGCAGGATGGGCAGCGGGTAAAAATCGCGCTCGATCTCGCCTAAGTAACGCGTTTGGATCTCCTGCAGACGGCGCAGATAGGGGTCTTCGCTGGGCTGGGTCACCATGGCGTTGCCCTCGCCATCGCTGGTCACGCCGGGCAAAATGCGGTTGACGACCACGGCGTCGACCGGATAGCCAAAGAGCGACAGATAGGTGACGGCGCGTGCCCCCTCTTTGACGACCATCTTTTCGGGGTTGAGCACCACGCGATAGCTGGTGATCTCCGGGTTGACCAGGACCTTTTGCAGTTCCTTGACCCCCTCGACCAGATTGTTCAGCCCTGCAAAGGGGTCGCGGTCGGGCATCACACGGCGCAGCAGGCCGGTCGCCAGCCGCATGGTCGCATCGCCCCAGCCCGCCATCCGCCCCACATACCACTGAAAGCTTTCGGGCACGGTCAATAGGCGGATCGTTTCGCCGGTGGGCGCGGCATCGACGATCACACGGTCGTAGTGACCTTCGACGGCCTGCCGGTTGATATGCAGCAAGCTGACAACCTCCTCCATGCCGGGGATGACGGCCATCTCCTCGGCCACGGCTTTGCTCATGCCCTGGCGGCGCAGCATCGTGCCCACATAGCCCTGCATCTGACCCCAGTGCTGGCGAATCTCGTCCAACACGTTGATCTCCTGGGCATCGAGGTTATCGGCCACCCGCACCGGCTCGCCGGCCAGCGGCATATCCAGGCTGTCGGCCAAGCTGTGGGCAATATCGGTGCTGACTACCAGTGTGCGATAGCCCAGTTGGGCGCTGCGCAACGCCGAAGCTGCCGCCACCGTCGTCTTGCCAACCCCGCCCTTGCCCAAGTAGAGAATAATACGCACGTTTTGGTTTCCTCAGCCCATCCGGTAATCACCGGGGCTTTTGCTAAACGATCTAAACGAAACGACCTAAAATAGCGCGCCCAAACGATCAAGACACGACAAGTTCAAGATCACAGCGCGAAATCTGCCGGCCCCTCGCCCGCATCTACGCCGGGCTGCGTGCCACGCTGGGCGCGCCGCCTCCGCCGGCGAATCAGGGCGCGGACAATCAGCGCCGCCACGACAACCGCCAGACCTGCGGCATAGGCCGCCAAGCGGCTCAAGCCAAACCAACCGCGGATCTGCCACCAAAAGCGGGGGACTTGCAGCCAATAGGACCAGCGCCACGGCCAGGCATAGCCCGTCTGCAACACATATTTGCCGATGTGGTTGTAGGGACTCCACACGACCACATAGCAGCGCCCGCCGACCAGGGTGCGCGTGTCGAGCACAGGGCCGGGATAGTAGCTGGCGTGCGTAAGCATATCGCGCACCGGCGCGACCAGCTCGGTAGGTGCAGGCGCGACGACCGCGCTGTAGCCGGCAGGCAGAGCAAACGGCAGCTTTTGCACGTCGGTGCTGTAGGGCAGGCTCTGTGCTACAATGGCGATGGCCGGCGCGACCGTGCCGCCCGTGGGCAGCACCGGCACCAACAGTTGAACGCGCAGCCGCTGCCCCGCCTGGCAGTCGGCCCGATAAATATGCACACGGCCCGGCGAGTCGATGCGGTTAAAGATCAGTTGTTTGGCGCGCAAGCTGTGGAGTGGTGCGCTGCTTGTCAGTGTACTGCCCACCTGCGTCGGAAAGACCGGCAGGCTGCCGGCCAAATCCATCCCCAGCGCCGGGGGTGCGCTCTGCTTCCGATATGGTAATGACTCCATGCATCCCTAACTCTACTCGGTATTGGCCTCTGTCGCACAGAGCGGCAGCGCCGAGCGGACAATCGACTGTTCAAGCTGGGCAAACGGCGAGATAGACCGTGGGCAGTCTAGCACCCACGTTGAGCCACGTCAATTCATGCGCGCAATCCACCTGATCATTCTCGGCGTTGGCACGCCCGCCTGTCAACCCGCGGCTGCGTGCGCCCTGCGCGCGTCGCCATCATACGCCGATCATACTACGCAGCCGCGGGCATTTCCGTTGCGTAGCGCACCATTCGCTCTACACCCCCATCGCCCAACGCACGATCTCCCCAACACGATCCCCCACTGAACCGCGCCGTTTTGACCGTCCTCTGGCTTTCGTTTACGATACAGCGCATGACGCAGGAAGCGCAAGACCGCCCGACCATCTCACTGGTCATCCCAATTTGGAACGAGGAGCTAGTCATCCCCGAGCTCTATCGCCGCGTGCTCCAGATCATGGAGCACATCGGCGAAAGTTGGGAGATGATCTGCGTCAACGACGGCAGCAGCGACCGCTCGCTAGAAGTGCTTCTGGCGCTGCGCGACCAAGACCCGCGCGTCAAGGTGCTGGACTTCAGCCGCAACTTCGGCCATCAGATCGCCATCACCGCCGGGTCGGATTTTGCCGAAGGTGACGCCGTGATCGTCATGGATGCCGACCTGCAAGACCCGCCCGAAGTCGTGCAGCGCATGGTGCAGAAGTGGCGCGAGGGCTATGAAGTGGTCTATGCCGTGCGCACGGTGCGCCAAGGCGAAACCAAATTCAAGCTCTGGACGGCCCGCCTTTTCTACCGGCTGCTTAAACAGATCACGGACGTGCATATCCCGTTGGATGCCGGCGACTTCCGGCTGATGGACCGCCGCGTGGTGCTGACCATGCGCCGTCTGCGCGAACAGCACCGCTTTATGCGCGGGCTTTCCAGTTGGGTCGGCTTTCACCAGATCGGCATCGAATATGAACGGGCCGAACGCTACGCCGGCGAGACCAAGTATCCGCTGCGCAAGATGGTGCGGCTGGCGATCTCTGCCATCACCAGCTTTAGCTATGTCCCGCTGCAACTGGCGACGGTCGTGGGCTTTGCCCTGGCGCTGCTGAGCCTGCTCGGCATCGTCGTGACCATTGTCCTGCGGCTTTCGGGCAGCAGCTTTTTCTTGGGCCAAGCGACGACCTTGGTCAGCGTGCTGTTTCTGGGCGGCGTGCAGCTGATCTTCCTGGGCATCCT
>QEUY01000451.1 GCA_003577365.1 Chloroflexota bacterium
GTCAGCGGCAGCGGCTGCCACGCCAGCGCCTTGGCGAGCCGCACCAGCGGCGGTGTCTGCGCCATCTCCGCCACCACCGTGCGCGGGTCGTCCAGCAGGGGCGTGGCCTCGTCGCCGGGCAGATAGAGCAGGCTGTCGGCAAAGGCCAGGGCGCGCTCCAGCCGGTGCTCGGCCAGCACCACGGTCAGCCCCAGGTCGGCGTTGAGCCGCGCCAGCGCGGTGAGCACATCCTCGGCGGATTTCGGGTCCAGCTGCGAAGTCGGTTCGTCCAACACCAGGATCGGCGGGCGCAGCGCCAGCGCCGCGGCAATCGCCACCCGCTGCCGCTCGCCACCCGAAAGCGTCTCCAGGGCGCGGCCGCGCAGCGGCGCAAGGTCGAGCAGGTCGAGCGTCTCCTCGACGCGCACGCGCATCTCCTGCGGCGGCATGGCCGCGTTCTCCAGCGCAAACGCGATCTCATCCTCCACGCGGTCCATGACAAACTGGGCTTCCGGGTCTTGGAAGACAAAGCCCACATGGCGGCTCATCACCTGCGGCGTGGCAGCCACCGGGTCTAGCCCGTCCACGCGCAGCGCACCGGAAAGCGTCCCCCCCGAAAAATGGGGGACCAGACCGTTGATGCAGCGCAAAAAGGTGGACTTGCCCGCGCCCGAAGGCCCGGCCACCAGCACCAGTTCCCCCGCGGGCAAACACACGCTCAGATCACTCAGCGCGCGGCGCTTGGCCCCTGGATAGGTAAAACTCACATGCTCGAACTCGATCATCGTCACCACTTTATCCCGCAAATCGTGCCTGTGCGTGCGTGTGGCAAACGAGCGGCCACAGGGGGCCGCACCCTACATACGCGGGCGGGCCGCCACGGGGGCGGCCCCTACCGCGTTCCCGCGGCCAGCACCGCCGCTGGGATCAACAGGCCCCAGGTCGCCAACCCCAGCCCCAAGGTGAATTCCGGCGCGGCCAGCAGCGGATAGGGCGAATAGAAGAGGCTGGCACGTGTGAAGCCGGGCAGCGGCAGCAGCAGCACGGCCAGCGTCGCCAGCGCGCCGCCGGCCACCAGCCAATCCGCCGCGCGCCAGGGCGCGGGCCGGTAGAGCGTATGTGGGCGGCGGCGGCCCGCCTGCCAGATCGCCGCAACCACCAATATGCTGCCCACCAAAAGCAGCCATGCGCCCGCCGCGGCCTGTCCCCAGACCGTGCGCAGCAGCAGCCCGGCAGCGACCAGGAGCAGCCCGCCCATCACGCCGCCGCGCGTCCAAACATCATGCAGCGGCGGCCCGCCGGCAAAACCGCGCGCGGTCATCGCCTCGGCCAGTTGCAGGGCGCGCTCCAGCCCGCCTGTCACCAGCGGCAGCCAAAGCGGCAGCCAACTGCGCCAGCCCTGCAGCCGGTGGCCGCGCACCGCCTGCGCCTCGCGGATCTGCCGTGCCTGGCGCAGCGTAGAGGGCACAAAGGTCACGGCGATGGCGACGATCACCGCCACGGCATAATAGGCGCGCGGGATCAACTGGATCACCTGGCGCAGCGGCGTCATACGCAGGGCGACGGCAAAGGCGGCAAACAGCCCGGTCAGCGCCAGGCCGTTGAGCGCGCCGTAGACCAGGGCCTCCAGCGTGACCGGCCCGCCGAAGAGCGGCCACGACGCGGGCAGCCGCGCCATCACCGTCCCGCCCACATGCACTGTCAACCCATTGACCAGCGCCGAGAGGGGGATCACAACCAGCGCAAAACGCCAGGGCGAAAGCGGCGGCGCGGCCTGGCCCAAACCAGGCGCGTGGGACGCGGCCCGCCCCACACCTGCGATCCAGGCCAGCGCCAGCGCCAGATAGATCGGGTTGCGCGTCAGGGTCAACAGCGCCACGACCGCGGCCAGCCAGCAGAGCCAGGCCCCGGCGTGCAGCGGCACTTGGGTTTGGCCCGTGCCGGTTTGGCTCATGGACGGCCTTCCAGTGACAGCGCGCCGCGCCGTTCGCCGTGGCCCCTTGTTGCGGGCGCGGGCCGTAGACGCAGCGCCGCCGGCGCCGGGTTATAGACAAAGGTAAAACGCTGGGCAAAGCGGCGCAGCAGCCGCAGCAGCGGCCCGCCAAAGGCCAGCATCAGCGCCACGTTGCCCGCCAGACGTACGGCATCCCACACCAGCGAGGTCGCCACATAAAAGGCAGCATAGCGCCGCACGATCTCGGACACGCCGATGCCCGGCGTCCAATAGAGGTCGGCGCTGCCCGCCACAAAGGGCCAGAACCAGAGGTTCATCACCACGCCATAGAGCAGCCCCCATAGGCCGGAAAAAGCAGCCAGCAGCGCCACCTCGCCCCAGCGCCCTGCCCAGCCTCCGGCGCGCGCCAGCGGGCGCAGGAGCGGCGCGGCCATGCCCATCCAGCCTGCGGTCAGCATCTGATAGGGCAGCCACGGCCCCACGCCGCCGGTGATCAGCGCCGAGACAAAGAGCGTCAGCGCCCCCAACAGAAAGCCCATGCGCGCCCCAAAGACATAGCCGCCCACGCCGATCAACAAAAAAATCGGGCTAAAGCCGCCCGGCCCCGGCAGCGCCACATCCGCAAAACGCAGCACGCTGTTCATCGCCACCAGGACGCCCAACAGCGCCACCGTCTTGGCGCTCATGGCCTCGCTCTGCACCTCCAGCAGCAGCACGGCAAAGCACAGCCCCACCAGCACGCTCAAAAGCAGCGGCGCATCCTGGGCATGGGCCATGCCCGCCTGGTGGGTCTGTTGCACCGCAGGCAGCCAGAAGGGATAGAGAAAGGCAACGATCCCTAACAGACTAGTCAAGCCATAGACGGCCCACGCCGCCCACGGGCGATGGGCGCGTTTGATCTCATTGCTCATGGCGTTCTCCCTGGGGCGCTTTGCGGCTCTGGCGCGCCACCCACCAGCCTGCCGCGGCCAGCAGCGGCGCGCCGAGCACCAACAGCAGCCCCATCGGCCCGGCCAGCCGTTCCGGTGTATGATCTGGCGCACTATCCGGCTCGCTGGCGCGGGGTGCGGGCGCTGCGGCGGGTTGCGCCTGGCAGATCGCGTCCAGCGTCAGGTCGGGCGGCTGCTGCGCCGTGCCCTTCTGCATGTTGCCCTCGCTCCACACCCAGGCTTCGACCATGCCGTCGCTCACCTGGGTGTTGCCCGCGCCGACGCTCGCATAGCGCCAGCCGCCATCTTCCAAGCGCCAGTAGGACCAGTATTCGCAGGGCGACGAGAGACAGCGGCAGAAGCAGTGTTCGCCTGCGCCACAACCTTCTTGGTCGATGGCGCAGATCGTCGGCCCCATGCCGCTGACCTCCATACGCAGGTCCAGCCCGCTGCGCTCCAGCAGTTCATAGCCGCTGATGCTTTCGCCGTCGAACTCGACGCAGCGGCGGATCACGCTGCCGTCGCCATGCACGACGACCAGCCCGGCGCGGTTAGGGGTCTGGGCGTAGAGAGTACCCGTGCCGAGCAGCGCCACCAGCAGAGCCGGCAGGAAAGCCGCGTGTACCGCACGCCGCCGGGGGAATATGCGTGCGGCTGTCATTCCGACCGGAGGGAGGAATCTCTCTGGTCTATGTGCCTGCGTATGTGTGCACCGGGGCAGAGAGATTCCTCGTCGCAGACTCCTCGGAATGACAGATATTAGCTGCATCTACTGCGCGCCTCCGGCGCAGGTCTCCAGCGCGGCGCGGCGCAGCGGGAAGGGCTGCTCCAACAGGGCGGGCACAGCCTGCACCGTCGCGCTCAGATTAGCCTCTTGGCCTGGCTGCCAGGCCAGCCCGCCGTTCGCCTGCTGCAAGGCCAGCAGGAAATCCACCATCCCCACACCGTCCACCTGCCAGGCAGGATCATAGGGACTTTGGCCCGCGGCGGCCAGCGCCTGCAGCGCATAGGCCGTCGAGTTGGCATCGGCCGCGCCTTCCCAGCCTGCGTCTGCGCCATAACGAATGCCGCCGCTCGCATCCTGCGCCGCCTGCAGATAGGCCAGCCCAGAGATGATCTCTGTGGCGGAGACCGGCGTGCCCGCCGCGAGCAAGGTCTGGATCGCCAGCGCCGTGGTGTTGGTGTCGCGGCCCCAGCCGGGCGACCATTCCCAGCCGCCTTCGGGCAGCGCCAGCCCCGTCAGATAGGCCACGCTGCCGGCGGGCGTCTCCTCGCCCAGCGCCAGCGTGCCCAAGATGCCCCAGGCCAAGAAGCCTGCATCGGAACTGAGCGCGCCCACGGTCTCGCTGTAGTAGGCTTGGGGGCGAACGGCCTCCGCAGGCCAGCACGCTTCGGCCCCGGCCAAGGCGACCGCCA
>QEUY01000452.1 GCA_003577365.1 Chloroflexota bacterium
GCGCTGCACGCGGTCGCCATGCTGGAGCATATCGCCGTCTACCGCAACATCCAACGGCTGGCGAACCCCCTGGGCGACGCGCTGGCCGCGGGGCTGGCCCTCGACGCGGTGACCTACAGCCAAGTGGGCCGCAGCGGACGCCCGCTGGACCCGGCGCCGCCCTACGACCGCGGCCACAGCGCCATCCTCGACGACGGCCAAAAGCTCCAGGTCACCGTCCACAACCGCAGCGACGCGCCGGTCTATATCACGGTGCTGAACCTAGACGCCGACTACGGTATCACGCGCATCTACCCGGCGCGCGCCGGCTACCATCTGCTCCAGCCCCAGAGCAGCGCCGTGCTCGAACCGCTGGAGCCGCGCGTCACCGGGCTGGGGCGCACACAAAGCCGCCAGACGCTCAAGGTCATGGCCACGCGCGTGCCGCTCTCCTTCGACGTGCTGCAGTTGCCCAAGCTGGCCCAAGGCGACGCGCGCGCTGGCACGCGCGCCGGCGAAGAGAGCGCCCTGGGCCAACTGCTCAACGGCGTGCGGCGGCAGGGGCTGCACGACCTGCTCTTGCCGGCAGACGAGAGCGCCGAACAGTGGGCCGCGCTCCATCTGGAACTGACCGTCATGGGCCGGCCCGCCGGCCAGCCGCTGGTGGCGGGCGCGACCCAAGTCGAGGCCGCCGACGGTTGGGTGATCGAGAAACCCGCCGGCTTTGAAGGCGAGTGGCTGGTCAGCAACCTGGAGCTGGCGACGCGCGGGCTGGACAGTACGGTGCGGCTGCGCCTGCCGCCTGGGCTGGACACCCCCGACGCCGCCGCCTTTTTCCGCCCCGTCACCAGCGCAGAGGCGACGCGCGGCACAGGCCGCACGCCGGTCGTGGTGGGGCTGGCCGCAGCGGGCGATCACCTGGCCTCGATCAGCCCGCTGCGCCCGCTGCGCGTCGAACTGCCCGTAGACGACGAGCCGGACCTGGCGGGGCTCGTGCCCATCGCCTATGACGGCCAGTTCTTCTATCTGGCGGGCCTGCCCGCGCCCCTGGGCAGCCGTGCCGCCGCGCTGCCGGGCCAGCGGCGCTTGGCCTGCGAGATCCACTTTCTGCCGCCGCCGGTGGAGGTGGGCGACGACCCGGTTGGCCGCGACTTGCAACGCACGGTGCGTCTCTATTTCTATAAAGTCTTTGGCCGCAGCCTGCCCGCCGCCGCGGGGCTGCGCCAAGCCGACTTGGCCGACAGCCGCGCCGTCTATCGCGCGGTCAGCGCCGGCGAAGTGGGCCGCGCCCGCCGTGTGGCGCTCATGCTCCATGGCATCACCGGCGACACGCGCTGGATGATAGAGCGGGTCTGGCCGTGGGTGCAGGCGGCGGGGGAGTATGACCTCTGCCTGACCTATGACTATGACGCGCTGGGCACGGGGCTGCGGCGCAGCGCCCAACTGCTGGCCGGTGCGCTCCAGCAAGCGGGCATCGGTGCAGACGATGCCCTGGCGCTCGACATCTTCGCCCACGGCGCCGGTTCACAAGTGGCGCGTGCCCTGGTCGAACTGCTCGGCGGCGAGGCCTATGTCGACCGGCTCTTGATGGCGGGGCCGCCCAATGCGGGGCTGCCGCTGGCGCGCGGCCGCAGCCTGCTGCCCTGGCTGATCACCCTGATGCTCAACCGGGCCGGCGTCGTGCCGCCCGCACCGGCCGCGGCCTGGCTCCTGGAACGCTTTACCACCGCGGCCCCTGGGCTGGCCGACCTAGAGCCGGAATCGCGCTTTTATGAAGAACTCAACGCGCCCTGGCGTGTCCCCGCCGACGTGCCCTATTTCATCCAGATCGGCGACAACAGCCACGGCTACCCCCAAGCCAAGACGCTGGCGCAGCGGCTGATGCAGGGCATCGACCTGGGGCTAGACGCGCTCCTGAGTGGCGACAACGACCTGGTGGTGCGCGTGGCCAGCGCCCGCGCCCTGGACACGCGCTGGCCCCGGCTGGAGGTCGCCCCCTTGGGCGTGGATCACTTCCACTATTTCGGCGGGCACTATTTCGGCGGTCACTATGCCGGCGGGCATGAATTCAGCGGCCGCGATGTGGGCGACGAGGGGAGCGGCGCAGAGGGTCAGCGCATCCTGGCGCGCTGGATCACGCCCTGATCTTTTGCCTCTGCCCTGCAACGCGCATAGAATAGCAGCGGGAGGGCTTGTGTCCCGGTGGGCGCCCTGGTCTTCAAAATCAGTGGCAGGCGGCGCAGAGCCGGCTGCGGTGGGTTCGACTCCCACGCCTTCCCGCCTATACTGGTCCGATATGGCGCAGGAGATTCGGCAGACTGACCCCACATGGAAATTTCACTTTTTCAAGAGGGTGAACCGCTGCGCTTCGAGCGCATCATCCTCTATCCCTATCCTGACCTCAAACGCATTTGGACTCGTCTTTGGCTGACCGCTGCACAGAACAAAGCGCCCAACCTGGAACTCTTCGTCTTTAACCCGGACGGCAGCGAAAACACCAGCGTCTATATGATGGCGCGCCGCGAGCAGCGCATCGAAACCACGCTCCATCTGCGCAACCCAATCCCCGGCGCAACCTACCACGTGCTGGCGCTCTTGACCGAGGGCTTGGCCGACGTCGCCAAAGAGATCGCCCGCGAGGAGTTCGACCTGGTTTTGGAGTTTCGCGACCCGGAAAAGGGACAGCCGGGCTTTGGCATGGGGGTCAACTGGGACGAACTGCGCCAACAGGAAAGCCGGCAACAGGACAGCCAAGCGGGCAAGGAGAACTGAGCTTGGCCTGCTGTCCCCTGTGTGGCACAGCCTGCGATCCGCGCATCTTGGCGCTGGCAGCGCGCCTGGCCCCGGCGGTGGCGCACCGGCTGCGCCAACAACACCCGGCCTGGCAGACACAGGACGGACTCTGCCCTGCCTGCGCCGCCGGCTTTGCCCAGCAGGTGGCCGCAGGTCGCGACGACGGTTCGCTGCATACGCTGACCGACCCGCCGACGACCTTTCCCTACTATCACCCCGACGAAGAGACCGTGTTGAGCCAGCCGCAGCGGCTGCCCGCCTATACCACCCTGGGCGGCGACGGGGTGACCATCGCCTTTCTCGACAGCGGCTACTATCCCCACCCCGACCTGGCCGCCGCCCCCACCTGGTCCGGCGCACCCGATTGGCCCAAGCTCAACGCCCCCGAACTGCGCGCGGCCCTGGCCGCCGCGCCGCTGCGCCTGCGCCATTATGTCGATTTGACCGGCGAGCAGCCGCAAGAGGGGCTGGCGCTGGACAGCCTGTGGGACGCCGCAGGCGATAGCTGGCACGGCCAGATGACCACCACCGTGGCGGCGGGCAATGGGCTGTTGAGCGCCGGTCACTTTGCGGGCTATGCCCCGCGCGCCGGGCTGCTGCCCATCAAGATCGGCCGCGGCGGCGGGCGCATCCCCGAAGAGGATATTTTGCGCGGGCTGCGCTGGCTGCTGGAAGACGACCGCTGGCAGCGTTACGGCGTGCGCGTGCTCAACGTGAGCGTCGGCGGCGATTTTCCCGACCTCTGGCAGACCAACCCCGTCTGTCTCGCCGCCGAGGAGCTAAGCCGCCGCGGCGTCTTGATCGCCGCGGCCGCGGGCAACCGCGGCATCGCACAGCTTGTGGCCCCGGCTCAGGCCCCCTCGGTCCTCACCGTGGGCGGCGTGGACGACCTGAACCGGCGCTGGTCGCCGCGCGCCGCCGCCGAGGTCGAACGGCTGGCGCTCTATCCGCACAACTGGGGCCGCTCGCGCAGCGCCGAACGGCTGTGGCGCAAACCCGAGCTGCTGGCCTTGGCGCGCTGGCTGCCCGCACCCGTGCTGCCGCCCTCGCCGGTCTTTCAGGAGATGCACGCCATCGCGCGGCTGCGCGCCCGGCTGCTGGCGGGCGACGGCCCGCTGGACGACCTGGCCGCCCACTGGGTCCAGACACTGCACAGCGACCCGGTCTATCGCCGGCAGCACCCTGAGCAGAGCGCCGATGGCTGGCGCGCCGAGATATGGGCCGCGCTGCGCAAACGCATGAACGCGCACAAATGGGTGCATACCTATTATCAACATGTGGACGGCACCAGCGTCGCCGTGGCACAGGTCTCGGCGGTGGCGGCGCAGATGGTGCAGGCCAACCCTGCGCTTACCCCCGGCCAGATCAAGACGCTGCTCATGCAGACCGCGCACCCGCTGCGCCATCTGCCGCGGGCGCGCGCCGGGGCGGGGCTGCTCCAGCCGGGCCGGGCCGTGGCCGCGGCGCTGCGCGCGCCCGGCGGCCCGTTGGCAGGAATCCCCAC
>QEUY01000453.1 GCA_003577365.1 Chloroflexota bacterium
GGAAGTTGTGCAGACAGCCGTCGCCTCCCAGGTCTGGGCCGAGGTCATAGGTCGCGGCAGGCGAGTCGCCGTCGCCGATGTAGACGTTGAAGGCGATGTCGCAGATCTTGCGCGCAAAGTCGTCGCCGCGGTTGGTGAGCGTGTAGGAGAAGCGGAGGTCGGCGGCGTGCGCCGAATCCACCGCCGTGGCCGTGCTCCACGCTTCGACGGTCGAGAAGGCTTCGCCGTCGGTGACGGTTAGCTCTTCGTAGGCTTCCGTCGTCGTAGTTTGTGATCCGCCCCAGGACTGACCTTTGGCTTGCGAAGTCATACGTGTAGGTGCAGCCAAGATTTGGCCAATCTCATATAGGCGTTGGTTCATGACTTGGCCGGCCTGGAGGTAAGCAAGCCGGTTGCCTTCCAATGCAGCCACCCTATTGCTAGTGTCGAAACTCTGATTGAGGACAACGTCTACCTTGTTCTCTACCTCATTCTGCAGACGTACATCGACTGACTGATATCGGTTCATTTGCACATTGTTTTGGATCAGGTCGGGCGAAAAGGTGTCATCCAAATCTGCAATACCAGCGCCAACTAAATGGGCCGCAGCCGCAAGACCACCGGCACATGCGATTGCACCGACTCCGCCCGCCAAACCTGCTGTCATCAATGTACCGGACGCCCCACCACCACAGACGAATGCGCCAGTCGCAGCTCCACCGACCACTTGCAATGCGCCACCGGCGAATTTGCCAGGATTGAAGCTCTCTATGGACGATGGTTGCAGTACGCCTGTGGAGCGCGCAGCGGCCACACCTGCCTTCTCCTGATACGATTCTGCTACTTCCTGCCAGCTATTCCAACTCTCTGTATTCGCGACGCTTGTGCTCGTCCCCTCAGTCTTGGCCGTGCTGTAGAACTTCTCGGTCCCTTGGCTGATGGTCTTGTCGGTGGTGATGGTGGTCACCGTCTTGACATTCAGCGACGAGGGCACGATGTCGATCTCGACCACAGGCAGCCCGGCAACCAGCGGGTGGTTGCCCGGCGCACGCACCCAGCCGGGCATCTTTGGGAAGAGCACCACGCCGGGGTCATTGGAGGCGGGCGGCAGCGAGCCATAGCCGCAGCTGGTGCCGCTGTCGGGGCAGTTGGTCGTGCCAAAGAGCTCCTGGCCGTCGTCAAACTGGTCGCGGTCGGTGGACTCGGCGGCCATGTTGAAGCCCAAAAAGTACAACTCGGCCAGGTTGGGGATGGAGTCGTGGTCGTTATCTAGACAGCCCGGGTTATCCGGCGGCCAGCCGATAAAGGGCTGGCCGGTGACAGGCGGGCCGGCGCGCAGCCGGTCGCGCGTGCTGTTGCCGGCCCACTCCTTGAGCGCGGCTAGCTCGGCCCCGTCGCTTGCCCCGTCGAAGTCGGTGTCGGGCTTGGTCGGGTCGGTACACCACCATGTCTCCTGGTCGTCGGTTGCGCCGTCCCCGTCGCCATCCACGGCGGCCGCGGTGGCTAGAAGGGTGCGCGGCTCGGCAGCCAGGGCATGCATCGCTGCGCGCAGTTCGGCGCGGGCCGCGTCCTCACCGTCTGGCCGGGCCGCGACCTGGGCGGCCAGCGCCTGTGCCTGCGTCCACAGCGGGTCGAAGGCGTTACGAACGGCAACGTCCTGCGCCGCCAGCAGCGTCCCCAGGCTGTTGGTCTGATCGGGGTTGTAGCGCAGCCGCGCCAGCTCGGCCAGTTGCGCATCGTCCACCAGCAGCCAGGCCCAATCGTCGCCGCGATCGAGAAAGACGGGCTGCATCCGCTCCAGGTCACGCCACTGCACCGCGGTCTGCACCTGCACCAGCGTGCGGAACAGGCCAGGGGTATCCGGCTGTTGTGGGGTGATAGATGCGCTGGGGTGTTGGATCAGGGGCAAAAAACGCGGGCCGCCCTGGGCATGGGCCAGGGGCGCAGGCGGGCCGAGCAGCAGACCCGCAACGATGACCGCATAGACGAGACGATGGACGAAGCGTTGCGTACGCATAGGAGACTCCGGGGCGAGACCCGTTGCGTGAAGCTGGGCGGACGTTTTGACGATAGCGATTTGACAGATAGTTGGCGCTAGGCGCTGGCTTGTGGAGCTTGCAAGCTTTGGTTCAAGCGAGCCGTATGGCTGCTTGTCGATGGTAGCACGGGCGCTCCGCCGCCGCTAAGGACAATTGTCCCGTCCGTCTAGTCGATCTGTCTCAGGCTACGCCGGTTATTTTTGCTTGGCTGCTTTGCGGATTCGGAACTCCCCCGTTTGCGCCATTTGCGCACCTGGCCTGCTGAGCAATTCACTGCTGTTGCTACCTGTTGATCACCCCAGGTTGGCTGTTCGGCACACAACAGCACGATCCGCGCACGCTGCACGAGGCTTTGGGCGCTTTTGCGTGAGGCGACGACCTGGTGTAATTCCTGGCGCTGTCGCTCATCCACAGTCACTTGATAGGTCTTTTTTCGTCCGGCCATCGGAAGCCCCCTTGGACAAATCAGGAATTGAGAAGTCGATAACCGAAATGCCGCCGGGATCGTGCTATCGTCACGCTGCAGCAGACCACCCACAACAGATCCCACAACCACAGATCCCATAACAGGAGGCAGCGATGAACTACGACCTACTTGTGATGAGCTTCGATACACCGGAAGCCGCCGCCAACGCGCGGGAGGCCGTGCGCACCATGCAGCGGGAGGGTCGCTTGAGCCTGGAGGACGCGGCGGTGCTGCGCAGCGATGCCGCCGGCAAGGTTGAGGTCGACAACGAGCTCAGCCGCGACATCAAGGTCGGCGCGGGGATCGGCGCACTGCTGGGCGCACTGTTCACGTTCTTCTTTCCGTTTGTAGGTCTGGTGCTCGGCGCGGCGGGCGGCGCGCTGGTCGGCGCATCGTTGGATCGAGGCGTGGACCAGCAGTTTGTCGACGATGTCAAGGCCACGCTCAAACCCAATAGCTCGGCGCTTTTTCTGGTAGTCGCCGGCGGCGATCTGAACGCCTTGCGCGCCGCGCTAGCGCCCTATGGCGGGCAGATCATCCAGACTACGCTGGATAAAGGGGTCGCAGACCAGTTGCGCGATGCCAATCGCTAGCGGCCGAGCGCCAGGTCGGGCGAGCCTCACGCCGCGCCGGACTGGGATGGCTGTGTGCCTCGCTGGCTTCGGTATACCGAGCCATCCACTCCATCCACTGCGCGAGGCGGTCATGGGTCAACATGGTCTTCTCCTGCCGGAACCGGCCCGCGCCCCGATATATCACCTCGCCCGATTCGCCACGCAGTTGGGTTCGCTAGACGACCTGGTTGACCAGCTCTGCTTCCCCGCGCCACAGCCGGGCGAGGTTTTCCAACAGAATGTCGAGCAGGTTTTCCTCATAGCGCCGCGTCTCGCCCGCCGTGTGCGGCGTAATCACCACGTTCTCCAGTTCCCAAAACGGCGAATCGGGCGGCAACGGCTCATCCCAAAAATGATCCAGCCCCGCCCCGGCGATCGCGCCGCTCTGTAACGCCGCCAGCAAAGCCAGTTCGTCCACACAGCCGCCGCGTGCCACGTTGATCAGGTAGGCCGAGGGTTTCATCCGCGCCAGCGCGGAGGCGTCGATCAGGTTGCGCGTTTCAGCCGTAAGTGGGCAGGTGAGCGCCACAAAGTCGGCGCGCGGCAAGAGCGCCGCAAGCTGCTCCGGCGGGTGGACTTCATGCGCGGCGCTGGGCGCGGTCGCGGGCGTGCGCTTGGTGGCGATCACCTGCATGTCAAACGCCCGCGCCAAGGCGGCCAAGCGCGAGCCGATCCCGCCCAGCCCCACGATCAGCAGTGTCTTGCCGCCCAGTTCATCCTCGCGGCAGTTGAGGTCTGAGATCATGCCGCGCCAGTAGTGGGCGCGTTGGTGGTCGCGCCCCGTATGCAACTGGCGCGCCAGGCTGAGGATCAAGGCCATGGCATGTTCGCTCACGGCATTGCGATTGACCCCCTTGGCATTGGCCAGGCGAATCCCGCGCGCCCGCAGCAGGTCGAGCGGGAACTGTTCATAGCCTGCCCCAATCGACTGGATCAAGCGCAGCCCAGGCGCGCCATCCAACAGGTCATTATGCCAGAGTCCGGAGACCACCAAGACCTGGGCATCGCCCAGCCGCCGGCGCAGGTCGTCTTGGTTCCAGACCTGAAAGTGGGTCAGCCCCGTTGCCCGCCGCGCAAAGCTTTCGGCGAGCGGATAGGCGACATGGGCAAAGCAAATAGCGATCTCATCCCGCGGCGGGAGATCGGGAAACGCATGGCCCTGTGGAAACACCGCTAGACAACGTTTGCCCCTTTTCTCCTATAGGCAGCCATTATAGCAGCGGAGGAGTTTGTTCAGCTAGGGCAGCGCGTTGCGGGCCGGTCTGGTTCTGTACCGTAAGCGCGGCAGCGGCTCTTGCCACAAAGCACATGAAGCCCGTACAATGCTCATGGCCCATCCAGGCGGCAAACGCGGGGAGCAGGAATGATGTCGCCACAGACCATCATCAAGGAAGGACGCCTATGACCCATCCCCGTCTGATTCTTGTCGGAGGTTTCCTGGGCGCAGGGAAAACCACGCTGCTCTTGGCTGCGG
>QEUY01000454.1 GCA_003577365.1 Chloroflexota bacterium
ACGAGCGGCCCAGGCTCGCCCAGCGCAGCCGCCACAGCAGCAGCGTTTCGACCAGCAGAATGAGCGCCGATAGCAGCCCACCAAAGATCACGCCAAACACAATCAGGATGGCAGGGCCGGCGGCGTCGAGGATGATGCTGTACATGGATGCCTCACAAGAGATAGAAAAATAGCGAGTAGAAAATAGCGTGTGAGAGAGCAAATAGCGCCGTCGGCGCAGGCCGCCGATAGGCGCTCCCGCCGGTTATGGTGTGATCGACCCTGCCGACTGCCCGGCGCGCAAGAGCTGGCGCACTTCGGCAGCCCTGGCGCAGGCCAAGGCGGCGGCGGCCAGGCGGCGGCAGTCGGCCAGATCGATCTGGCGCACGGTCTCTTTGACGACGGCGACCGCGGGCAGCGGCACGCTCAATTCCTGGACGCCTAGCCCCAGCAGCAAGGGCACGGCGGCGGGGTCGCCGCCGATCTCGCCGCACAGCGAGACGGGCTTGCCGTGGGCCAGGGCCGCGACGCAGGTGAGCTGGATCAACTGCAGGACCGCAGGGTGGAGCGGGTCGGCCAGCATGGCGACGGCGCTGTTGGTGCGGTCGCTCGCCAGCGTATACTGCGCCAGGTCATTGGTGCCGATGCTAAAAAAATCGACATGGGGCGCCAGGCTGTGGGCGACCAGCGCCGCCGAGGGAACCTCGATCATGACGCCGAACTTGACCCGCGGCAGTTCGTCCAGGGGTTCGCCGAGGATGGCGCGTGCCGCCAGCACTTCCTCGACGGTGCTGATCATGGGCAGCATAAAGCGCACGTCCAGCTCTGGCGGGCCGCGCCGCGCCGCGGACTGGAGGGCGCGGTATTGGGTGCGCAGCAGCTCTGGCTCTTCCAGCAGCAGCCGTACCCCGCGCAGCCCCAGGAACGGGTTATCTTCGCGGTGGTGGGCGATAAACGGCACCGGCTTATCGCCGCCCGTATCCAGGGCGCGCACGGTCAACTGCCGGTCGACTTGGCCGATGAATTCGGCATAGGCCGCTTCTTGTTCGGCGCAGGCCGGGGGCGTCATGCGCCCGCGAAAGAAATATTCAGTGCGCAGCAGCCCGACGCCGTCGGCGCCGGCAGCGCGGTTTTGCGCCACCTCCTGCGGGCTGTTGGCGTTGGCATAGACGGGGACCCAAACGCCGTCGAGCGTGTGGGCCGGGGTGTGGGCGTGGGCCAGCGCGGCCGCGTCCTGGTCGAGATGGCGGCGGCGCAGGTCGCTGTACCGGTTCAACTCGGCTTCGTCTACGTCCAACAGCAGGTGTCCCGCATAGCCGTCCACCACCGCCGGGCGGCCGCTCGGCTGCTGCAGCAGGCCGTGCCCCAGCGTGCAGACCGAGGGGATGCCCAGGGCGCGCGCCAAAATGGCCGAATGGGCGGTGGGGGTGCTGCGCGCCAGGGCAATGCCCTGCACATGGTCTGCGGGCAGTTGAGCCAGGTCGGTAGGGGCCAGTTCTTCGGCGGCGAGGATCGTGCCGGGGGGCAGATGCGCCAGGTGGGGCTGGCTGAGCGAGATGTCGAGCTGGGCCAAGAGCCGCTGCCCCAGGTCGAGGATATCCATAGCCCGGCCTGCGAAATAGTCATCCTCGAACGAGCGAAAGAGGTCGCTGAGTTCACCGATGACCTTGTGGGTGGCCGAGACCGCGGTGCGGCTGTGGTCGAAGATGGCGGCGCGGATCGAATCTAACAGGGTTTGGTCGTGCAGGATCACGCGGTGCGCGGCAAAGATCTCGGCCACCAGCGAATTGGCGTGGCGGCCAAGCTGTTCGAGTTCGGCATCCACGCGCGCGTGGGCATCGAGAAAGCGCCGCCATTCGTGGTGTGGGTCGCCGGCAGACTCAAACTGGGCCAGGTCGAGGCTGATCAGCCCGGGACGATAGACGATCAGCGTGCCGATGCCGATGCCCGGTGCAGCCGGCAGACCGCGCAGCGTGGTGGTCATGGTTCGGGTGCAGCCGTTTCGGTCGTGTCGAGCCGGGCAGTTTGATCCAAGATGCGGCGCAGCGCGGCCAACGCCTCCGGGGCGTCGGGGCCTTGGGCCGAGAGACACAGGGTATGGCCCTGGCGCGCCTGGAGCTGCATCAACTGAAGGATGCTCTTGGCATCCACTACCGGCGAAGGCCGCGATAAATTCTGCACCGTGATGGTCGCACGGAACTGGTTGGCGATCGTGACCAAGTCTTTGCCCACGCGCAGATGCAGCCCCAGCGGGTGATTGACCGTGCAGTGGGTGGAAATCGGTTCCAGGGTCATGGTCTAGCTGCGATCGTCTCCCTCCTGAGGGGCTGAGGACGGCGGCGCCGCCCACACTTTGGTGATGGCGCAGGCGGCTTCGGCGGCGCGGTTCACGTCGTCCAGGCTGTGCTGCAGCCCGGCCTCGACCGCGGCGACCACAGCCCCTTCCACCAACGGGGCGTTGCTGATCCGGCAGCGGCGGCGCTGCTCCGGCTCCAGCAGGTCGAGGGCCGTTTCGGCGCTGAGGACGGCGCTGCCCAGGTCCACCAAGATCAGCGTGCCGTCGGGCGCATCCACGCGGCGGATCGCCTCGGCGATCTCCAGGGCATCCACGCCCAAGACGGGCGCGCCGCCTGCTTCGTCCAGCCCGCCGACCGGGCTGACCTGGAGCGCGGCAGGGGCCATCTGGCGGGCCAGTTCCGCCACGCCGTGCGCAAGCTGCCGGCTGTGCGAGACGATGACAAGATGGATCATAGCGCGAATTGCGGCGTCTCATCCCTGGTAGGGACAGGCCCCTGTGCCCGTCCGTGTCTGGGGCGGCCATGGGGGCCGCACCCTACACACGGGCGGCCACGGGGGGCCGCGCCCTACGTTTCGACCCAGTCGAAGGTGCGCGTGACGGCCTTTTTCCAGCCGGCAAACCCCGTGGCGCGCGCGGCGGCATCGACCTGGGGGGACCAGGTGCGGTCTACCTGCCAGTTGGCGCGCAGATCGTCCAGCGTGTCCCAGAAGCCGACCGCCAGCCCCGCGGCATAGGCCGCGCCGAGGCTGGTCGTCTCGGCCACCTTGGGCCGGATCACCTCTGCGCCCAGGATGTCGGCCTGAAGCTGCATCAGGAAGTTGTTGGCGGTGGCGCCGCCGTCGACGCGCAGGCTGGTGAGGGCCACGCCGCTGTCGGCCTCCATAGCGTCCAGGACTTCGCGCGTCTGGTAGCAGATCGACTCCAGCGCGGCGCGCACAATGTGGGCGCGGTTGACGTAGCGGGTGAGGCCGACGATCACGCCGCGCGCGTCGCTGCGCCAGTAGGGCGCAAAGAGACCGCTAAAGGCGGGCACAAGATAGCAGCCGCCTGTGTCGGCGACAGACTGCGCCAGGCTCTCGGTCTCGGCGGCGTGGTCGATCAGGCGCAGGTTGTCGCGCAGCCACTGTACCGTGGCCCCGGCCATGGCGATCGAGCCTTCGAGGGCGTAGACCGGGCGCTGGCCGTCCAACTGATAGCAGACGGTGGTGAGCAGCCCGTTTTGGCTGCGTACGATCTCAGGACCGGTGTTGAGCAGCATAAAACAGCCGGTGCCATAGGTGTTCTTGGCCGCGCCCGCGTCGAAACAGGTCTGGCCCACGGTGGCGGCTTGCTGGTCGCCCAGGTCGCCGCAGACGGGGATGCGCCCGCCGAAGGGACCGCCGGCAAGGGTGTGGCCGTAGGCGTTGGGGTCGCTGCTGGGGCGAATGCTGGGGAGCAGGCTGCGCGGGATGTCGAGCAGCGCCAACATCTCGTCATCCCAATCCAGCGTCTCCAGGTTCATCAACATCGTGCGGCTGGCGTTGGTCGGGTCGGTAATGTGCGCGCCGCCGGTCAGGTTCCAGATCAGCCAGGTGTCGATGTTGCCAAAGAGCAGTTCGCCCGCCTCGGCGCGGGCGCGCACGCCGGGGACGTTGTCCAGGATCCAGCGGATCTTGGGGCCGGAGAAGTAGGTCGCCAGCGGCAGGCCGGTGGTGCGGTAGATGGTCGCGGCGTGGCCCTGGGCCTCCAACTCGCGGCAGATGCGGTCGGTGCGGGTGTCTTGCCAGACGATGGCGTTGTAGACCGGTTTGCCGGTCTGCCGGTCCCAGATCAGGGTGGTCTCGCGCTGGTTGGTGATGCCGACGGCGGCGAGGCCGGCGGCGCTGACCTCGGCTTTGGCCAGCGTTGCGCCGATGACGGCACGCGTGCGCTCCCAGATCTCCAGGGGGTCATGCTCGACCCAGCCGCTCTGCGGGAAGATCTGCGCGTGCTCGCGCTGGTCAAAGGCGACGACGCC
>QEUY01000455.1 GCA_003577365.1 Chloroflexota bacterium
TCAAAGGAGGCAGCGTATGAGTTTTTCCACCGTGCGCCTGACCACGGCCCAGGCGATCATTCGCTTTCTGGTGGCCCAGCATGTGGCGCGTGACGGGCAGCAGCAGCCCTTCTTTGCCGGCTGTTTCGGCATCTTCGGCCATGGCAACGTGGCGGGCATCGGCCAGGCGCTCCAGCAAACGCCGCATTTCCGCTTCTACCAGACGCGCAACGAACAGGCCATGGTGCATACCGCCATCGCCTACGCCAAACAGCGCAACCGGCTCCAGACCTTCGCCTGCACCAGTTCGATTGGCCCCGGCGCGACCAACATGGTCACCGGCGCGGCCACGGCCACGGTCAACCGCATTCCGGTGCTGCTCCTGCCCGGCGATATCTTTGCGCGGCGCAATGTCGCCCCGGTGCTCCAACAGTTGGAGTCGGAACACAGCCAGGACATCTCGGTCAACGACTGCTTCCGGCCCGTCAGCCGCTATTGGGACCGTATCAACCGGCCCGACCAGTTGATCCTGGCGCTGCCCGAAGCCATGCGCGTCCTCACCAGCCCGGCAGACACCGGCGCGGTCACGCTCGCCCTGCCCCAAGATGTCCAGGCCGAAGCCTTTGACTTCCCCGCCGCGCTCTTTGAGCCGCGCGTCTGGCACATCCCGCGCAACCGGCCCGACATCGCCGCGCTACGGCGCGCCGCCGGCTGGATCCGCGCCGCCCAGCGCCCGTTGATCGTCGCCGGCGGCGGCGTGATCTACAGCGAAGCCACCGAGACGCTGCGCCGCTTTGTGGAGCAGACCGGCATCCCCGTGGGGGAGACCATGGCAGGCAAGGGCAGCCTGCGCTATGACCACCCGCTCTGCCTGGGGGCCATCGGCGTCACGGGGACCTCCGCCGCCAACCTCTATGCCGGCCAGGCCGACCTGGTGATCGGCATCGGCACACGCTACAGCGACTTTACCACCGCCAGCAAGACCCAGTTCCGCCACCCCGACGTGCGCTTTGTCAACCTCAACGTGGCCGAATTCGACGCCTACAAGCACGCCGCGCTGCCGCTGGTCGGCGATGCCCGCGCCACGCTAGAGGAGCTTGAGACGTTGCTGGCGGGCTACCGGCTGGACGATGAAACGCGCCGTCACGCCCAAGAGTTACACGATGCCTGGGAAGCCGAGGTCGGCCGCATCTACGCCATCCGCCATGAACCGCTGCCCAGCCAAGGCGAGTTGATCGGCGCGGTCAACGAGCACGGCGACCCCGAAGCTGTGATGGTCTGCGCCGCCGGCAGCCTGCCCGGCGACCTGCACAAGCTCTGGCGCACCCGCCACCCCAAACAGTACCATCTGGAATACGGCTATAGCTGTATGGGCTATGAGATCGCCGGCGGCCTGGGCATCAAAATGGCCGACCCCCACCGCGAGGTCTACGTCATGGTCGGCGACGGCAGCTATCTCATGCTCTCCAACGAGATCATGACCTCCGTCCAAGAAGGCTATAAACTGACCATCATCCTGATGGACAACTTCGGCCATAAGAGCATCGGCTCGCTCTCGCGCTCGCTGGGCCAACACGGTTTCGGCACACGTTTTGTCCACCCCAAAGACGGCGTCTGGCCCGACGACCGCGCCGGTCAAGCTGTGCGCGAAGTCGAAGTCGACCTCATGATGAACGCCCGCAGCCTGGGCGCGCATGTCATCGAGTGCCGCACCTATGACGACCTGGTCGCCGCGCTCAACACAGCCAAAACCATCGACCACACCACGGTGCTCTATATTCAGAATGACCGCTATGTCGGCGTGCCAGGCTATCATTCCTGGTGGGATGTGCCGGTCGCCGAGGTCAGCGAAATGGACTCCGTCAACGCCGCCCGCGAAGAATGGGAGGAGATGCGCGCCCAAGAACGCTATTTCCTCTAGCCGTGGGCGCTCACGCGCTGTCTCAGGCAAGAGACCAGGCCCAAGCCAAAGTCCGGTCTCAAGCCAAAGGACAGCCTCAAATAGAAGGACAAAGGTGTCCCTATGGTTAGCATGATCGAAACCCTGATGCTGCAAACGGTGGAGGAACGCCCAGACCTGCGTCACCGCATCCAGGCCTTGATCCGCGATGTCTGGCCCACCTATGTGACCGAATCCACCTGGCCCAAAGGCCATCCCCTGCCCTACGACTGGATGGGCATCTACGACCGCTGGCCTCATCTCCAGTTCGGGCTGTGCGACGGGGACTGTCGCAACCTGGTAGCCGAGGGCAACTGTCTGGCCCTCGCCTGGGATGGCAACGCCGAGGAACTGCCCGACGAAGGCTGGAACTGGGCCATGCATCAGGCGGAACAAGATTACCGGGCGGGGCGCACGCCCACCATCGCCTGCGCCCTCTCGATCACGCTCGACCCCAACCGCCGCGGCCAGAACCTGAGCCGCAATGCGGTGCTGGCGATGCGCGACCTCGCCCAGCGCGCCGGCTATACGCGCCTGATCGCGCCCGTGCGCCCCACCTGGAAACACCGCTACCCGCTCACCCCCATCCAGGAATACATCCGTTGGACGACCCACGACGGCCTGCCTTTCGACCCTTGGATCCGGGTGCATGTCCGCCTCGGCGCGCGCATCGTCAAACCCTGCGAACGGTCGATGGTGATGGCCGGCACGGTCGCCGAATGGGAGGAATGGGGCAACCTGCCGCTCCCGGCCAGCGGGACCTATGTCGTGCCGGGGCTGCTGTCCACGCTGCAAGTTGACCGCGAGGCCGACGAGTGTGTCTGCGTCGAGCCAAACGTTTGGATCGAGCACCGGCTGGCATAGCCGGATCGCCACACCAGAGAGACCAGCGCAAGCACAGCGCGAGAGGAAAGAGCATGAGTCAAACTGTACAACTGCTGAACTATGTTGGGGGACAGTGGCAGCGTTCCAGCGCCGGCCACGTCCTCCAGATCAACAACCCGGCCACGGCCCAGGCCTTAGCCACGGTGCCCGTTTCGCCCGCCGCAGAGGTAGACGCCGCCGTTCAAACCGCGGCCAAGGCCTTTGGCGAGTGGCGCATGACCCCGGTCGGCGACCGCATCCAGCCGCTCTTCCGCCTCAAGAACCTGCTCGAAGAGCATCTGGACGAACTTGCCCGCACCATCACCAACGAGTGCGGCAAGACCTATGCCGAAAGCGCGGGCGAGATGCGCCGCGGCATCGAAAACGTCGAGGTAGCGTGCGGCGCGCCTATCCTCATGCAGGGACACAATAATGAAGACATCGCCCGCGGTATCGACGAGCACATGATCCGCCAGCCGCTGGGCGTGGTGGCGGCGATCACCCCGTTCAACTTTCCGGGCATGATCCCGCTCTGGTTTATGCCCTACGCGCTCGCTACCGGCAACTGCTTTATCCTCAAGCCGAGTGAAAAGGTCTCGATGACCAGCCAGCGGCTCTTCGAGCTGCTCGACCAAGCGGGATTTCCGCCCGGCGTGGTGCAGTTGGTCAACGGCGGCAAAGAGACCGTCGACGCCCTGCTCGACCATCCGCAGGTGCGCGCCATCAGCTTTGTCGGCTCTACACCGGTCGCCAAATATGTCTACAGCCGTGCCACGGCCAACGGCAAGCGCGCCCAGTGCCAGGGTGGGGCCAAAAACCCGGTGGTCATCATGCCTGACGCCGATATGGAAACCGCAGCGCGCATTATGGCCGACTCGGCCTTTGGCTGCGCCGGTCAACGCTGTCTGGCCGCCTCGGTCGCCATCACCGTCGGCGAGGCGCGCCATCCCTTCACCGAACTGATGGCCGACCAGGCCGTCAACCGCAAGGTCGGCTATGGGCTGGATGAAGGCGTGCAGATGGGGCCGGTGATCACTGCCGAAAGCAAGCAGCGCATCGAGGGGTTGATCGGCAAGGGCGAGCAGGAAGGCGCAACCGTGCTGGTGGATGGGCGCAACCGCGCCGCCCGCGGCTATGAAGACGGCTACTGGGTCTTCCCCACTATTCTCGACGGGGTGAACCCCGGCGGCGAGATCGCACGCACCGAGATCTTTGGGCCGGTGCTCAGCCTCATGCACGCCGGCGACGTGGACGAGGCCATCGCAATGGTCAACAACCGAGCCTATGGCAACATGGCCTGCATCTTCACCACCAGCGGCGCAGTCGCCCGCCAGTTCCGCTATGCCGCCGACGCCGGCAACATCGGCATCAACATCGGCGTGGCCGCGCCCATGGCCTATTTCCCTTTCAGCGGCTGGAATGAAAGCTTCTTCGGCGATCTGCACGCCCAGGCGCATCACGGCGTCGAGTTCTA
>QEUY01000456.1 GCA_003577365.1 Chloroflexota bacterium
GAGATTGGCGCGCAGGCCGCGCAGCTTCTCGACCACCTGGGGCCAGGCCCCAAACTGCATCGCCTGTTGCGCAGCGCGGAAACGCGGGTCATGCAGGATAGTCATCCCCGCCGGAGTTACCCCCCTGGGGGTCTGGGCCGCCGGCCCCGGCTGTGACGGCAAGGGCTGCGTCGCAGCCATAGCCTGGTGTTCGATGCCGTTTTGCGGGGCAAGCGGCGCAGCAGCCGGAAAGAGCGGCTCACCCGCATCTCCCGCACCGTGAGGGGTGCGAGCGTCGGGCAAGGCGGCAAATGGGCCGGAGGTGGGGCGCAGTTCGCCGCTGGGCGTGAGGTCGAAGAGCGCGTCGCGCGCCGGGAATGTCATAACGCCTCCTGCATCAAACGCGGTGGGATGACCACCTAGAACGCATTCATCAAACGAGGGATCGCCGGCCCCAACAGCACGGCGAACAGGGCCGGAAAGACGAACAGCACCAGCGGGATCAGCATCTTGATCGGCGCTTTGCCCGCCTCCTCTTCGGCGCGCTGGCGGCGCTGCACACGCATCTGCACCGACTGGGTCGCCAGCACATTGCGGATGGCGACGCCCAGCTTGTCGGACTGCACCAGCACCGCCACAAAGCCGGCCACGTCGGGGACTTGGGTGCGCTCGGCCAGATGGCGCAGCGCATCGGCGCGCGACACGCCCACGCGGATCTCGCTGATCACGCGGCGCATCTCCAAGGCAAGCTCGTTGTTCGACTGGTAGGCCACCTTCTGGATGGCGGCCTCAAAGCCCAACCCGGCATCCACGCAGATCGACATCATGTCGAGCATGTCGGGCAGGGCACGGCCAATCGCCTTCTGGCGCGCCTGCACCTTGCTTTTGAGCCACATGTTGGGCAGGTAGAGGCCGACCAGAAACGCGCCCAGCGCAATGCCCACGGCCATGGGGCCAGGCCGGCGCACGATCATCAGCGCAAAGAGGGTCGCGCCCAGGCTGGCCCCGGCCAGAAAGCGCAGCCCCAAAAAGTCGGTCACGGTCAAGCCACCCGGCAGCCCGGCAATGATCAGGTTTTGCTGGACTTGGGCGATGCTGCGCGCCGGGGTGAGCCTGCGCCCCATGCCATAAAGCTGGCGCAGCAGCGGGCGCAGCACGCGCTCGCTCAATGGGCGGCGCAGTTTCATCTGGCGCAGGTCGGGCGTGCTGCCGCGCGTCACGCCCGCGGCCACCGCCGCCATCTTATTGCGCTGCGTCGAAGCGCGCAGCGCCGCCATCACCAGCAGCACACAGCCCGCCGTCAACAGGGCGATCAAGACAGGGATAGAAAGCATAGGTCGTCTCCTGCCAACAGGCTAGACATCGATGGTCGTGACGCGGCGCATCACAATGTTGCCAAAGATCACCATGATGGTCGCGCCGATGGGGATCGCCAGCACCCAGCCCGGCTGGAAGATGCCCATCATGTATTCGGGGTTGATCACCATCAACACGATTCCCACCAGGAAGGGCATCCCCGTCAGCACCGACCCAGTCATGCGCTGCTGCGAGGTGATGGCGCGGATCTGCCCCTTGAGCTGGATGCGTTCGCGGATCGTCTTGGAGATGATCTCCAGCACGTCGGCCAAGCTGCCGCCGACTTCGCTTTGGATATGCACGGCGGTCACCACCAGCGCCAGGTCGTCGTTCTGCACGCGGTCGACCAGGTGGTCGAGCGCATCGCCGATGCTGTAGCCGAGCGCCGTCTCCTTGACCACGCGGCCAAACTCGCTCGCCATCGGTTCGGGCATCTCCTTTTCGATCACCGCCACGGCGTAGAGCAGGCCGTAGCCGGCGCGCAGCGAGCCGATCAACATGGTCAACATGTCGGGCAGTTGGCTGGCAAAGGCCTTGGCGCGCTTCGCCTGTTTGCGGCGCAGGCTGATGCCGGGGATGATCCAGCCGATGATCGAGAGCGCCAGCCCGCTGATCGGCATGCCGGAGATCATCCAGCCCAGCACAAACGCGCCGAGCGTCGTGCCGATACGCAACAGCAGGAATTCGCCCACCGACAGGTTGCTGTCGGCGGCGACCAGTTGGCGTTCGATGCGCTCGGCAAAGGTCAGGTGCGCCAGACGTTTATTCAACTGCTCGGCCAGCGCGCCGCGGCCCGAGGTCTCGGCGGCCACCGGGGCGAACGATTCGGCCATGCGCCGCTCTACATCGCGCGTCCAGCCCAGCCAGCGATAGAAGCCCACCATGGCCGCATAGACCGCCGCCACGACCAACAGTGAGATGATCCCGATCCAATCCATCGTCGTCGCCCTCCAGAGATTGCCCGCCGGCTTACGCCGCCAGCCGCAGCAGATAATCTGCATACCAGGCCCACAGGCTTTCGCCCCAAAAGAGCGCGGTCCACGCACCCACCACCAGATAGGGGGCATAGGCCATGGTGGCGCGGCGGTCAAAACGGGTGACGCCGAGCAGCACCAGCGCCGCCACGCCGCCGGCCAGAATGCCCACAACCAGCGCCACCAGCAGACCGCCCAGCCCGGTCGCCAGCCCGATCACGCCGGCAAGCTTGACATCGCCCATGCCCATGCCGCCGCGGCGCAGCAGCGCCACCAGCAGAAAGAAGCCAAACCCGGCCAGCGCGCCCAATAGGGCCGATGCAGGGGTGGGCCGCCCCAGCCAGAGGCTGATGCCGAGCATCGCCAGCAGCGCAGGGCCGAGCATGCGGTTGAGCACCTTGCGATGCTCCAAGTCGATCACGGCGACGGCCAGGAAGAACCAAGCATAGAGCGTCAACACCGCGGCCTGGGCGCTCCAACCCGCCGTCCGCACCGCCAGCCAGACCGGCAGCACGGCCACAATCAACACGGCGCGCCGCCGCCAGACATGGACGGGTTGGCGACCGGGCCGCCAGGCTTGCCAGGTCGCGGCCCAGACGGCACGCACGGGCCGCGCCGTGGGCAGCGCATCGGCCAGCACATTCACCGCCCATCCGCCAAGCAGACCGAGCAGGATGATCCAGACAAGTTCCATAGCCGTGTTTCCTTTTGATAACCGCAAAGGGCGCAAAGAACGCAAAGGCCAGAAGAGAGGGGATGGCGCTTTGCGCCCACTTCGTGAGAAGAAATAGAAGATAGAGATGGCGCTGTGTACCTTACGGCTATTTTCTCGTTTCTATCTTCTTTTCTGAGCTTTGCGACTTTTGCGTTCTTTGCGGTTTATTTTCTCTTACACACCCGCCTCGACGGCCTTGGCCGCGCGGCGCTTGCCAAAGGGCCGCCAGGATCGTTCGGGCTGCGTCCGGGGCAGGGGAGCCGCCTTGAGATCAAAGACACGGCCCACCAGTTGATGGATCTGGCGGCTGACCAAGGCGCGCGGGTGGCTCAAGACCAGCGGCACGCCACGGTTCAGCGCAAAGGTTGCCAGCGCCGGGTCGTCGGGGATGGCCGCGGCCAGCGGCTCGCCGACCTGGGCGGCGGCGGCGCGCTCCCCCACACCGCCGCGCACGCCTGCCCGGTTGAGCACGACATGCGTGCGCCCCTGCACATTGCTCTCCTCGTCCAAACTCTTGAGCAGCACCACCGTGCTGCGCAGACCGGCCAGGTCGGGGCCGGTGACTGCGATGATCTCGTCGGCCAGCGTCAACACCTCGGACAGGACGGGGTCGGCGACCGCCGCCGTGTCGACCACGACATAGGCCGCGGCCGCGGCCAGGTGGCTGAGGATCAGCCGCCAGGTCTCGACCGGCAGTTCGACCAGTTGAGACAGGTCATTGGGCGCGGCCAGCACCTTGATTTTGGAGGCATGGGGCTGTAAATGACCCTGGAGCACATCGGCGTCGAGATTGGCTTCTTGGGCCAGGCTGGCCAGCGTGTGGCGCGGCAGCAGGTTGAGCATCAACGAGAGGTCGCTCAGCCCGTGGTGCGCCTCCACCAAGACCACATCGCCGACCACATCGCCGTCGATGCGCTGGCGCAGGGCCGCGGCCATATTCACCGCCAGCGTGCTGCGCCCCACGCCCCCTTTCAGCCCCACCAGCGCCGCCATGCGCCCGCGCCGGGGGCGGCTCTGATGCTTGGGCGCTTCCTGCAGCACGCGCTGCACCGTGGACGCAAACTGATTGGCGTCGATGGGAAAGGCCACAAAGCTGGCCGCGCCCGCCTGCAGTGCATTCTGTAGCTCCACCAGATGTTGGGGCGTGGCCAGCGCCAGGCAGGCCAGATGGGGCAGCGCGGCGGCGATCTCGCGCAGCAGCGCGGTGGCGTTGGGCACATCCAGG
>QEUY01000457.1 GCA_003577365.1 Chloroflexota bacterium
CCGGCAAGGTGCGCCATTTCCCGGTGATCCTCTTTGGCTCGGACTATTGGGGCGGGCTGCTGGCCTGGATGCGTGATACGCAACTGGCCGACGGCAAGATCTCCTCCGCCGACCTGGACTTGATCACGCTGAGCGACTCGCCCCAAGAGGTGTGTGACCTGATCCGCACGGCCATGATCGAAGGGGGTTGGCTGGAGGCCAAAGAGGCCGCCGCCCGCCAGGTCACCGAACAGGTCTACAGCCCTGATTGAGGCGCGCCGCCATCGCGGGCAGCAGCAGGGATGTTTGGCTCGGCGTTAGGTTCCAAGGCCAGCAGACTGTTGCCGGTGTCATAGGCCAAGACCTCGGCATAGCGTCCCCAATCGACCAGCGTGGTCAGTTGGCGCTCGGTTTCGTCGGGCGGGAATTCGAGCGCCAGCGCCGCTTTCACCACGTCCCATTCCAGATGATGGTTGGCCGTGGCGCGCAGCATGGCAAAAAGCCACTTGAAGATCGGCAGACGCCGGATGCGCGCCGCAAAGATCTCCTTGCGCCCCAAAATGCTCGCATCGACATAGGTTTCGCCCAAGGGCGTCAGGTGGATGTCGCCCTGCACCACCGTGGCAAACCCCAACAGCTCGGCGGCGTCGATCAACCGCAGCAGGTGATCCGACCCGACGCTCAGCTCATCCTCCAAGCGGTAGATGTCGGTGCGGAGCGTGGGCAGGCGGGCCACATGCTCCAGCAGCCCGGTCAGGTCGTGGATGGCGATCTCCGGCAGGGCGCGCGTCGGCCCCGGCTCGCCGGGCGCGACGCCCATCTCGATGTCTTCGGGCTGGGTCTGCCCGGCCAATAGACCGTAGACATGGTCGACGATCTCGGTGAAGGCAGGCGACTTGCGCCGGCGCGGGTAGGGCAAGGTCACCTCGATGTCGGCCACGATCCGTCCCGGCCCTTTGTCCATCACGACGATGCGGCTGGCCATGAGCACCGCTTCTTCGATGCCGTGGGTGACCATCAGGATCGCCTGGGTGGGGATGTGGCCGCCGGTCCACAGCTCGATCAGGTCGTTGCGCAGCGTCTCGGCGCTCAAGACATCCAAGGCCGAGAAAGGTTCGTCGAGGCAGAGCAGTTCCGGCTCCACCGCCATGGCGCGCGCCATGCCGACCTTCTGGCGCATGCCGCCGGAAAGCTCGCGCGGGTAGGCGTTTTCAAAGCCGTCGAGACCCACCCGGTCCAACAGGTCGAGGGCACGCGGGGTGCGCAGACCGGCGGGCACCCCGCGCGCCCGCAGCGCGATCTCCACGTTCTCGGCGACAGAAAGCCAAGGAAAGAGCGCAAAGGTTTGAAAGACGATGGTGGCGTGGGGGTTCACGCCGCGCAGGGGCTGGCCGCGATAGAGCACCTGGCCGCTGGTCGGGCGCTGCAGCCCGGTGATGATGCGCAAGAGGGTGCTCTTGCCGCACCCTGACGGCCCCAGCAGGGCGACAAACTCCCCGGCGTGAACGGTCAAATCAATGCCTTCCAGGGCGGTAAAGACGCGCTGCCCGCTGGTATAGCGTTGGGCGATGGCGCGCAGTTCAAGCAGCGTTTCGGGATTGGACATCGGCGTTACTCCATGCGGAAGCGTTCTTCGGCCAGCCGGTACAGGTTGCGCCAGACGAGCCGGTTGAGCACCGTCACCGCCAAGATCATGCTGAGCGTAGCGGCCAAGAGTAAGGGATAGTCGCCGGCAGCGGTGGCGCGGGCAATATCCGCGCCGATACCGGTGACAAATAGGCTGCGCCCGCCGAACTCGACATGCTCGGCCACAATGCTGGCGTTCCACGCGCCGCCGGTAGCGGTGATCGCGCCTGTGACCAGGTAGGGAAAGAGCGCAGGCAAAATCAGCGTGCGCCAGCGCGTCCGCCGGTCCAGGTGCAGCAGGGCGGCGGTGTATTTGAGGTCTTGGGGGATGGCGTTGGCCCCGGCGATCACGTTGAAGAGCAGATACCACTGTGTGCCCGCCAGCATCAGCACGAGCGCGGCCAGGTTCAGGCCGCCCGGCAGGTCGATAAAGAGCAGCACAAAGGCCGGGAACAGCGCCGTCGCCGGGACCGAAGCGGCGATCTGGACGAGCGGCTGCAGCCAGCGCGCCAGGCGCGGGTTGGTGCCGATGGCCACGCCCAGGGGGACCGTCCACAGCAGCGCCAACGCCAACGCCAGGCCGACGCGCAGCAGCGTCGCCAGCAGCCCCACGCCGATCGAGCGCCACTGGGCCAAGGGCACGGCCATGAGCAGCAGCGCGGCGTGATAGAGCCCATAGAGCAGCGCGGCCCCCACCCCCAATGCCGCCAAAATCGCCAGCGGTGTGAGTCGCTGGTCGTGGGGTTGGGCTATGCCCACAGGCTGCAAACGTGCGTTCAGCCACAGGTCCAGCCGTTCGCTCCAGGCTTGGCGGCGGCGCGCCCAGCGTTCGAGCAGATGCGCGTCCATCAGCAGGTCAAAAAACCAGGAGGTAGCCGGTTCGTCATCTTCGACCATCTCCAGCTTAAAGCGTTCGGCCCAGGCCAGCAGCGGACGCCAGATCAGTTGGTCCATCAACACAATGACCACGACGAGCGTGGCGATGCCCCACAGCAGCAGGCGCACATCGCCCTGGTGCGCGGCTTTCTGCAGATAGGCGCCCAGGCCTGGCAGCCGGAAGTCGCGCTGCCCCACGGTGAAGATTTCGGCGGCCATCAGAAAAAACCAGCCGCCGGCCCAGCTCATCATGCTGTTCCAGATCAAGCTGCCCATCGCAAAGGGCAGCTCCAACCACTTGAGGCGCTGCCAGCGGTTGAAGCGAAAAATGGCGCTGGCCTCGCGCAGGTCGGGGCCGATGGTGGTGAGCGACTGATACCAGGCAAAGGTCATATTCCAGACCTGGCTGGTGAAGATCAGGACAATGGCGGCCAGTTCGGTGGCGAAATCTTCGGGCAGAATGGCGGTGAGGCCGAGCAAGACCACCGGCAGAAACGAGAGGATCGGCACGCTCTGCAGCACATCCAAGAGGGGCATGAGTATCTGCTCGGCGCGGCGGTTATAGGCGGCGATGTAGCCGTAGATTAGGGTAAAGAGCAGCGAGAGAATATAGGCGGCGGCCATGCGCGCCACCGAGAGCGCCGCATACCAAGGCAGCGCGCTGAGTTTGAGCGAAATGTCGGGGCCACGGACCACTTCCGGGGCGTCGAGCGCCAGCCGCACGCCGACATAGAGCAGCACGACCACGCCAAGCAGCACAATAACATCGCCGGCGCGCCAAGGGGCATTGGGGCGGCCTGTCTGGCCGAATGACTTGGGCATAGGCATCGCAAGATAGCGAGAAAAAGAGTGGCCCAATGAGAGAGGGCATCCTTATCATAGCATAAGGATGCCCTCTACCCTTCTTCGGTTGTCACTTCCAATTCGTTGCCGATGCGATCCTCCGCTCTTTCTGGCGCCCAAAGCGGGCTAGGGTGGAGTTCGAAATGGCCTATTTTCACCGACGACACTCGTCAGCCGCATCACGGGGAGGTGCCTCCGCTGCCGTAGACCGATGTGGCCCCAGTATAGTACACTCCGCACAGGATTTCAATAGTCCAGGGCATATTCCGGCGGAGCATATATAGACACTGTACACTCTATCGACCCGGACTCTGCGTGCTGTTGTCGGGCTGCCCCATGCCTTGCCGATTGCCTAGGCCGGATGGGCAGCAATGAACGCGTCGATCTGCGCCTGTAGCTTTTCCTTATAGGTCTGGCGACCGGCATCGTCGAGCATCCGCTTGCACATCGCACGCGCCTCATCGGTCGGCATCTGCCCGCTCATCAGACCGTGCACTGCCTCCAGATAGACCGCGTTGAGCTTGGCCGCATCTAGCTCCAACGCCTTGGTATCGGCCTCAAACTGCTCGTACGGGTTGAAGACCCAGTTGTCCGCGGTAGTCAGGAAGGTGAGCGTTTCAAGCGCAGAATCAGGCAAATCTAACGGCTGACGCTGGAAGCGACCCGACATCCCGGAGACATACCACATGCGCCGATAGTTACGCGCTGCATCCACACCCTCGATCTCCGAGAAGCGCATGTTCTCTTCCTTCTTGTAGTTTGTCCCGTCAATGCCCATCAGCCAAAGGTCCAGATTATCCTGGCTGCTCGCCAGCCAGTTGAAATACTGGATGCCGGCCACATGCTGTTCTTCGGGCGCATTGGCATTAAAGACCACGAAGTTCCATTGCTTGAGATTGCCCAGCCCCTTGTGGCC
>QEUY01000458.1 GCA_003577365.1 Chloroflexota bacterium
GCGACTCCATGCCCGTTTGGTGCGCCGCGGGGATCGCTTTGTCCTCCAGGATAACAACAGCAGCAACGGCACCTGGCTGGGGCCGGCGCGCGTCGACGAAGTGGTGTTGCAAGGTGGCGATACCTTTCAGATCGGCACGGCCCAACTGATCCTGAAAGAGTCTGCCGCACCCGACGATCTGACTGTTGTGGAGGGGCTTTCTCCGAAGGCGGGCGGCACGCGCCGGCCTGTGGTCGTAGTACCCGGCGTCATGGGGTCCGAACTCTGGTTGGGCCAGGAGCGGATCTGGCCCAACGTGCGCACACTCTTCACCAACCCGGAACTGCTCAAGTTGACCGACGATTCGCCGCTGGAAGCGCGCGGGGTGGTGGGCGACGTGGTCGTCGTTCCGAATTTCATCAAGCTTGAGTGCTACAGCCGTCTGAGCGATTATCTCCAGGAGTCCTTGGGCTATCGGCGCGGCGAGGATCTGCTGGAATTCGCCTATGACTGGCGGCGCGACCTGCGCGACTCGGCGCGGCGCATGGCCGCAGCGGTCGACAACTGGATCGAGCGTTCGGGCGTGAAGCCCCCCATCACGATCATCGCACACAGCATGGGCAGCTTGATCAGCCGCTACTACATTGAACACTTGGGCGGACGCCACAAGATTGGCCGGCTGATCGTGATTGGCGGCCCGCACGCGGGTGCGCCCAGCATGCTGGCGCAGTTGGCGACGAGGGTGGCGTTCCTGCCCTTTGGCCTGCTGGGCGAGCGGCTGCGCGACCTCGTCGCCAGCTTCTACTCTGCCTACTGTCTGCTGCCCGCCGATACGGTGGTGGTCGACCAACATGGCAAGTCGTTTGGCATCCTGGAGGATGAGACCTGGCTGCCGGAGCATCTTGTGCCGCTGCTGCGCAATGCGCGTGCGTTTCGCCGCGAACTGGGCACGCACTCCAGTGTCTCCACGGTCTCGATCTTTGGCTATGGGATCGACACCCTGACGCGGGTGCATGTGCAGCGCGATCACGGCGGCCACTGGACCCAACTCAGGGCGGTCAAGGAATCGGGGGATGACACCGTGCCCGAGCACAGCGCCATTCTGCCGGGCAGTGAGATTCATCCAGTGCAGCAGCATCACGGCGCGCTGTATGTGGACAACGATGTGAAGATGCGGCTTAAGTTGGAACTGATGAGCAGATAGGGACGCCTCTGGAGCGGCATGTGAAGCGACACATGAGAGGGAGCGAGGCGTCCGCGAGGGGACAGTTCCGCCGCCGTTCACACATCAGACGAGGGAAATGATGGTTCCTGCGACGTTTGGCAAGTATGTGGTCACCGAGGTCCTGGGCCGGGGGGAATGGCCGAGGTCTATGCCGGCATTCACCCCGACCTGGGGCGCAAGGTGGCGATCAAGGTGATCCTGCCCCAGTTTGCGACCGAGAGCACCTTTGAGGATCGCTTTCGCCGCGAGGCGCGGCTGGTGGCATCGCTGCGCCATCCCCACATTGTCCAGATCTATGATTTCGACGTGGTGGACGGCCGTCACTTCATGGTCATGGAGTATCTGGCCGGGGGCACGCTGAAGGATCGGCTGCGCGGGCCGGGGGCACGCTGAAGGATCGGCTGCGCGGCCTGCATCAGCAAAAAGCGCGGATGGCGCTGCCGGAGGCTGCCGACCTGCTGGATGCGCTGGCCGATGCGCTGGATTACGCCCACAGCCGGGGCGCCATTCATCGCGACATCAAACCGGCCAACATCCTGTTTACAGCCGAGCAAGAACCGGTGCTGACTGATTTTGGCATTGCCAAGCTGTTGGAGGATGCGGCCCGCCTCACGGCAACCGGCGGCGTGGTGGGGAGTCCTTTTTATATGCCGCCCGAACAGGCGACGGGTGCGGCGGTCGATGCGCGCAGCGACCAGTATGCGCTGGGGGTGGTCCTCTATGAGATGGTGACGGGCCGGCTGCCGTTCCAGGGAAGTTCGGCGGTGGCAGTCATGACGCAACATCTGCACAATGCACCGCCTGCGCCGCGCAGTCTGAATGCTGCGCTGCCCACTGCCGTCGAGGCTGTCTTGCTCAAGGCGCTGGCCAAGCGCCCCGACGATCGTTTTGGCTCTGCCGGAGAACTGGCCCAGGCGTTTCGCCAGGCAGTGGCGGGGTGGAGCCGCAGCGCGATGGCTGTCCCAGGGACGGATGACAACGCCCCTACTGTCCTCGACGACGCCGGCGCTCTGCCCGACGAGGATGCGGCGCTCCGGATCGACCGGGGCGAAGCCGTGCCGCCTCTGGCCGCGCCTGCTGTGCGCGCCCAGCCGCCCCAAGTAGACCAGCCACCGGCCCTGCCCGAAGGGGCGCCGCTGCCGGTAGCGGGCGAGAGCCAGCCGGATGACGGCATCCGTCTGCCGCCGATGCCGCCCCCTGCCCCACCCAAGCCCGCCCAGACCTTCAACGTGGGCGGCATCCAGGCCGGGATCGTCAACCAGGGTGGGGAGCAGACCTTTAGCGGCGATCTGACATTTAACCTTGATTTTGGCGAGATCAAAGCCGGCCCTCCCCAACCAGAGGCCCCGCGCGAGGCTGCCGTCTTGGGGCGCGGCGACGTGGACCTCGCCGTCATGCTGGAGGCGCTGCGCCGCGCGTTTGCAGGCTCGGCGCGCGTCGACCGCTTCGTGCGGCTGGTGACGCAGTTTCATACCCAGTTGGCGGCGCTGCCTGCCGAGCGCGCCCCGGATCGCGGGCAGGTGGTCAAGCGTGTCCAAGCCTTGTTGATGGAGATGACCGAGCCTAAGCCGGATCCCGACCTGATCGAGATTATGGGGACGAGCCTGGAGCGCGCCGTGCAGCCCCTGTCCGAAGTCGATCCCGAGCTGCCCACGCTGGTCACGCGCATCACGAGCTGGGCGGAACTGATGGTACAGCCGGAGTGAGTGGTGAGCGACGACTTTCTAGAACGTTGGCGCGGCCAGTTGACCGAATCGCTGGTGCAGGTAGCCCGGCTGGCGCCGCAAGCGCCGGAGGTTGACTTTGCCTCCGGCCTGCTGGCGACGGCGGTGCTCTGGCCGGTGCGCGAGCCGGTGCAGGAGTTTGACGGCGACGCCATTGACGCCATTCGTACCATTGCGGGCGCTCAGAGCAAACATATTCTACGCGCCGTGCAGACCTGGGATGATAACCCGCTGACGGCGGCGCGTGCCCTCGCCGCCGCCGCCCAAGCCGACCCCGACCTGGCCGCGGCCTTGGCCGCCGTGGTGGCCCATTTTGACGCGGCCAATCTCCTGGCCGCGCGCCTGGGCATGATGCCGCCGGAGGTGGTGAACCAGATCAAGGCGGCGCTCGTCAACATCGGCGGCATCATCAACATCCAATCGCTCACGCTCAACGTGACGCACACGCTGGAGATCCCTGCGCCCCCTCGCCCGGACCGCCCCCCTGAGCTTGACGAGTTTGTGGGGCGCGCGCGCGAACTGGCTCGCTATGCTGAAATGCTGGCGACGCAGCGCCTGGTGGTGATCAGCGGCATGGCAGGCGTGGGCAAGACGGCGTTGGCGGCGCGCTTGGCCCGCCAGGCCAGCCAGCCGGATGCGGTCTTCTGGCACAGCTTCCGCGAACGCGAAGGCATTGAGGTGATCATCTGGAAGCTGGCTGCCTTTCTGGCCTGGCACGGCCAGGAAGAACTCTGGCACATGGTGCAGAGCGCCCGCCAGATCGGCAGCCAACTGCCGCCGCCGGAGACGCTCTTTGACTATGTGCTGCAGATGGTCGAAGGGCGCGGCTATCTGCTCTGCTTCGACGACCTGCACCTGGTGGAAAAAGACCCGCTGTTGATTCGGCTGGTGGCGCGGCTGCGTGCGGCGCTGGGATCGGGCGGGCTTGCGCTTGTGATCACCACGCGCCGCGTTCTCTCGTTCCTACAGACGGCGGAGGCGGACAGCCTGGCGGGGCTGAGTGCAGAGGACGCGCGCCTGCTGCTGGAGCGGTGGGGGCTGCGGCTGCCCGACGCTCTGTTTGAGCGGCTCTATGCCCACACCGGCGGCAATGCCCAGTTCTTGACCCTGGCGATGAATGTGCTGCAACCAGAGACGAATCTGGCGGGCGCGATGGAGCGGCTGGCGGAGAGTGACAACATCGAGCGTTATCTGCTCGTCGAGGTCGAAGAGCGCCTGAGCGAGCAGGAGCAGGCCGTGATGGGCGCGGTGGCCGTGCTTCTGGGCTATCCTGGCAGCCAGGATGTGATTGAGGCGATGCTGGATGGGGAGAGCGTGCGCCGCAGCTTGCGCCAACTGGCCGACCGCCACCTGTTGATCGTGCGCGATGGGGCGCGGGGCAAGGAATATCAACAACATGCGATGGTCCAGGCGTTCTACTATGAACTGCTGGGCCGGACCCGGCGGCGCAGCATGCATGTACGCGCCGCCGCCTTCTATGAGGCGGATGACCCCGACCTGTTGCGCGCGGCCATTCACTACGAGCGGGGAGGCAACTATGCGCGTTCCGCCCAGTTGGCTACGCAGGGGCTGCCGGCGCTGATCAGCCAAGGGCAGACGCGCAGCCTGCGCCATCTGCTGCAGCAGTTTACGGCTGCCCACCTGGAGCCGGTGGATTGGATCGATGTGAACCTGGCGCTGGGCCAGATCTGCGCCTTGTTGGCCGAAGACGAACAGGCACGCAACCACTATCAGGAGGCCCTCGACCGCTTGGAACGGATGGATAGCGGCCAGGCCGCGTGTGCGCTGCGCGCCAGAGCCTTGCGGGGGATGGGCCAGCTTGTCTATAACGAGGAGCCGCAAGAGGCGCTGGTTTGGCTGCGGCAGGCCTTCGACGCACTGGCGGGGGCGGGGGGGCAGGTGGACCCGCAGCTCGAAGCGGCCCTCTATCTGGACATCGGCTGGGCGCACCGGCGGCTCCACAATATAGCCGAAGCGATGGACGCTTTTCAGCGCGGCTTGGCGCGTCTGCCGCGCGGGCCAAGCCAGTTGCGCGGCGATGCGCTGGCACGGCTCGTCGCCTTGTACATGGCGCAGTTTGACCTGGAGAATGCGCGGCGCTATGCCCAGATGGCGGTTGAGAACAGCCGGCATCTGCACAATGTGTGGCATGAACAGACCGTGTTGGCTATGTTGGGCAACATCAAGCATTTGGGCTGTGACTGGAAGGGCGCCATCACAGACTATGAGGCTGCCCTGGCATTGGCTGTGCAGATCGGCGACCGCAGCGTGCATGCGGCCATGGAAACCAATCTGGGCGTTGCGCACGCCAACCTGGGCAACATGGACGCTGCGTTGGCGCATCTGACCAATGGGTTGAATCTCTGCCGGCAGAGCCACCTGCGCAGCTCTGAACTCAAGACCCAACTCGCCGTGTCTAAGCTGTATATGCGGCTGGGACGTTGGGCCGACGCCGAGAACCATCTGAACGCAGCCGAGGAGCTGGTCGAGAGCACCGCTTCGGGCGAAGCGCAGTTTCATCTGCCGTTGATCCTGAGCGCCCGCGCCGAGTTGCGGCTGCTCACAGGCCATGTTGAGGAGGCGACGGCCATCGCCGCAAGATCGGTCGCGCTGGCGATCGCGCAGGATAAGCACGTCGACCTAGCGGTCTGCCAGCGGGTTCAGGGACAGGTCTTGATGGCGCGCGGTGAATATCAGCAGGCGCGCACGCTGCTTGAGCGGAGCTTACCGCTGTTGGAAGACAGGCATCGCTTCGAGGCTGCCAAGAGCCAAGTGGTGCTGGGGCAAGCTTTGACCAAGACCGGCGATGCTGTGCGCGG
>QEUY01000459.1 GCA_003577365.1 Chloroflexota bacterium
ATTCTTGATAGAATTGGAGTAGTTGTGGACACAAAGTATCAAACCCTGCGCGCAGAACTGATTGAACGCTTGCGCGAAATAAACGATCTGCATTCCGCAGCCGCCGTACTGGAATGGGATCAACTGACCTATATGCCCCCACGCGGGGCCGAGGCGCGCGGCCGCCAACTAGCCACCCTGCAAAGTCACGCCCACCGCTTGGGCGCGGCCCCCGAACTGGGCAAGCTGCTCGACGCGCTGGAGCCGGAGATCGCCCACCTCCCACCCGACCACGACGATGCCGCACTGCTGCGCGTTGCACGCCGCGACTTTGAACGGGCCACCAAACTGCCCTCCGCCTTTGTGGCCGAAGTGGCGAACCATACCTCGCTTTCCTATGACGCCTGGGCCGGCGCGCGCCCCGACGACGACTTCGCCCGCGTGCGGCCCTTCCTCGAAAAAACCCTCGACCTCAGCCGCCGCTATGCCGGCTACTTCCCCGGCTATGCCCACATCGCCGACCCGCTGATCGACCGATCTGACGAGGGCATGACCGTCGCCGCGATCCGCCCCCTCTTTGCCGACCTGCGCCAATTCCTCACCCCCTTGGTGCAGGCCATCAGCGCCCGCCCGCCCGCCGATGCAAGCAGCCTGCACCAACACTTTCCAGAACAAATCCAGCGTGAGTTCGGCGAAGCGGCCATCCAGGACTTTGGCTATGACTTTACACGCGGCCGCCAAGACAAGACCCTGCACCCCTTTATGACCCGCTTCTCATGGGGTGACTGCCGCATCACCACCCGCTTCGACGAGGAACATCTCGGCGCCGGGCTGTTCAGCACCTTCCACGAAGCCGGTCACGCCTTCTATGAGATGGGCACCGACCCGGCCCACGATGGGCTGCCCTTGGGCAGCGGCGCTTCTGCGGGCGCACACGAAAGCCAGTCGCGCCTGTGGGAAAATGTCGTCGGGCGCAGCCTGGGCTTCTGGCAGCACTACTACCCCAAGCTCCAGGCCGCCTTTCCCCAGCAGCTCGGCGGCGTCACCCTCGAAACCTTCTACCGCGCCATCAACAAAGTCGAGCCCTCGCTGATCCGCGTCGAAGCCGACGAAGTGACCTATAACCTGCACGTCATCATCCGCTTTGAGCTGGAGTTGGAGCTGCTCGAAGGCAAGCTCGCCATCGCCGACTTGCCCGAAGCCTGGCGCGCCCGCTATGAGGAATATCTCGGCGTCCATTCGCCCAACGACCGCGACGGCGTGCTGCAAGATGTGCACTGGTACGCCGGGCTGATCGGCGGCTCGTTCCAAGGCTACACCTTGGGCAACATCCTCTGCGGCCAGTTCTACGCCGCCGCGCTCCAGGCGCACCCGGAGATCCCCGGCGAGATCGCCCGCGGGCGCTTCGACACCCTGCACGGCTGGCTGCGCCACAACATCTATCGCCAGGGCAGTAAATACCTGACCGGCGACCTGGTCCAACGCGTGACCGGCTCGCCCATCCAGCTCACGCCCTATCAGGAGTACCTGACCACCAAATACGGTGCGCTCTACAACCTCTGAGCGCACCGCGCTGCTGCATAAAAAAGGGCCGGCGCAACTCACTGCGCCGGCCCGCCCTGTCTTAATCCCTACAGTCTCAACCTCTACAGTCTCAACCTCTACAGATTGAAACTACAGGTTGAAACGAATGTTCAGAATATCGCCGTCCTGCACCACATACTCCTTGCCCTCCAGGCGCAGCTTGCCATGTTTGCGCGCCTCGGCCATGCTGCCCAAGGCCATCAACTCGCTATAGGCGATCGTCTCGGCGCGGATAAAACCCTTCTGCAGGTCGCTGTGGATCACCCCGGCGGCCTCCGGCGCCAACGTGCCGCGGCGTACAGTCCAGGCGCGCACCTCATCCTCGCCCACCGTGAAGAAGCTCTCCAGCCCCAGCATGTCATAGCAGAAGCGGATGGCGCGGTTCAACCCCGGCTCGTCGATGCCAAAATCGGCCAGAAACTCCGCCGCCTCGTCCGGGTCCATCTGCGCGATCTCGGCCTCCAGCTTGCCGCGCAGCACCAGGGTACGGTTGTCCAGCAGGTCGGCGAACGCCGTCTCGTCGGCGTCATCGCCGGCGTTGATCACGCGCAGCAGCGGTTTGAGCGACAGCAGGCCAAACCCGCCCAACATCTTGCGCTCCTCGTCCGAGATCGCCACCTCGCGCAGCGGGATCTCCGCATCCAGCTTTGCCATCAACCGCTGCAGCAGCTCCTCCTCCTGCGCCATGCGCTTGCGCTCTTCGGGCGTGCCGCGATGTTTCATACCTTGCAGCCGCTCCAGCCGCCGGTCGACCGTGGTCATGTCGTTGAGGATCAGCTCGCTCTCCATCATCATCAGGTCGCGCGCCGCATCAACCGTATCTTCGGGGTGTGGCACCGACTCATCCTCAAAGGCGCGCGCCACCAGCAGCAGCGCCTCATTGGCGGCGATGGCGTTGAGCAGCGGGCCGCTGATGCCCGTCTTCCCCGCGCCCTTCCCCAACCCGGCGATATCGTTATAGGTCACCTGTGCATAGATCGTCCGCTTGGGGTGAAACATGGCCGACAGCCGGTCCACCCGCTCGTCCGGCACATCCACCACCGCCGTATGCACCTCAAGCTGACCGCTGGAAAAGGCCGTGGTTGCGGTCTGGCTGCGCGTCAACGCGTTGAAAATCGTGGTCTTACCGCTATTGGGCAGACCGATAATCCCGATCTCCATTGGATGTCCATCCTTTTGATGCCTCTTGGTCCTTACGCTTCGCGCGTGCCGCTCAACCCATCAAAGGCCAAGGCGACCGCGCCCAACAGCCCCACATCATCGCCCAAGGCCGCGCTGACAATGCTCAGTTCCTGCCAATATTCGGGCGACTGCGCCCGCTGGCGAATGGTGGTCCAGACCGTCTCCTCCATCAGATCGCGTGCGTGCAGCCAAACACTGCCGCCGATCACCACGCGTTCCGGGTTGAAGATGTGCAGGATGTTGGTGATGCCCACGCCCAGATAGCGCCCGGCCTGGCGATATTGCTCCAGCGCAAAGGCGTCGCCCGCGCGCGCCGCCAGGTTGAGCAAGCGCGGCGAGACTGCGTCGATCTGCCCCTCGGCCAGCTCAAGCGCCCGGCTCTGCGCGCCGGCGCGCAGCAGCGCCTGGGCGCGCCGTGCGATATTCGGACCTGAGGCCAGCCCTTCCAGCGTGCCTACCACGTTATCGCCGTGCTGTTCGGACTCGGCGTCGATGGTCATATGCCCGATCTCCGCCGCCAGCCCCTGCTTGCCAAGCAGCATCCGGTTGTCGATGATGACGCCCGTGCCGATGCCTGTGCTGACCGTGATATACACCATATGCCGGACGCCTTGGCCCGCGCCATAGCGGTGCTCCGCCAACCCGGCCAAATTGGCGTCGTTGCCCACATAGACGGGCAGTTGAAAATGGCTGCCCAGTTCCTGCCGCAGATTGACGTTGCGCCAGCCGGGCAGGTTTGGCCCCATCAGCACCACACCCTGATAGGGGTCTGTCGGCCCAGGCGCGCCCGCGCCGATTGAGAGCACTGGCGCACTCGGCAGCACCGCCTGGATGGCAGCGCGGATGCGGGCAAGAACCGCGGTCGGCCCTTCATGCGCCTGGGTCAAGACCGTCTCACGGGCATAGACCTTCCCGCTCTGGTCGGCCAGCACCGTGCGGATTTGGGTTCCGCCCAAGTCCAGACCTACCACCAAATCAGTCATCATATCACCCTGTTGTTGTCAGTGTCGCTGCAAGTGTCGCTGTCAGTGGGATGGCTTCTTTTGGACATTGTACCACGCGGCCCAGAGAGGGCTAAAGCAAACATACAGGGCGAAGACCCGGAACGCGGCACATCGCCGCGGGGGAACGCCACGCCGCACGGCAGTCTGCACGAGCACAGGGTCTTCAGATCAGTGAATTTTGCCGCACATTTGTGCTTGACAAAGCCCCAACCCTATGATAGAGTTGGCAGGGTGGCGGGAGCAACATGGCTAATGGCATCGTTGTTGTCTCGCCCACAGCGCATCATCCGCCCTGATTAGCGATGTAAGGAGTCGCACCGCATGGCCTACGAGACGATCGTTCGCCGTATCCTCGGAATCGGAGGTTTCCCGTTTTCCGTCCAAGGGAGTGGTGCGCCCATTGCCAGGTAACTGGCCGACTCGCAAATGCGAGCCGCAGCGCACCGACCTGGTGCCTGCGGTTTTTTTATTGGGGCCGGCTGCCG
>QEUY01000460.1 GCA_003577365.1 Chloroflexota bacterium
GCAACGCCTGCCCCATCAAACGACACTGCGTCCGCAGCCGGCGGCGACACGCTGGTCATCTATTCCGGGCGCAGCGAAAACCTGGTCGATCCCCTCATCAAGCAGTTCGCCGAAGAAACCGGCATCGACGTCGAAGTCCGCTATGGCGGCACCGCCGAACTGGCCTCCACCATCCTTGAGGAGGGCGATAACTCGCCGGCGGATGTCTTCTTTGCCCAAGACGCCGGCTCGCTCGGCGCGCTGGCCAAAGCAGGACGGCTGCAGACGCTGCCCGAATCGGTGTTGAGCCTGGTCCCGGCAGATTTGGAAAGTCACGACGGCGCCTGGGTCGGGGTCAGCGGCCGGGCGCGCGTGCTGGTCTACAACACCGACGAGTTGACCGAGCAAGACTTGCCCGCCGACGTTTGGGGGCTGACCGACGAAAAATGGCGCGGGCGCGTGGGCTGGGCGCCCACCAACGCCAGCTTCCAATCGTTCATCACCGCCATGCGCGTCTTGGAAGGCGAAGAGCGCACACGCCAATGGGTAGAAGCGATGATCGCCAATGATGTGCAAACCTATGACAGCAACGCGCCTATCGTCGCGGCCACGGCTGCTGGCGAGATCTCGCTGGGGCTGGTCAACCACTATTACCTCTACCGCTTCTTGGCCGAAGAGGGAGAGGACTTCGCCGCGCGCAACTATCACTTCCCGCAACCCCACGCCGGCACAATGATCAACGTCGCCGGGGCGGGCATCTTGACCACGGCACGCCATCCGGATGCAGCGGCGCGCTTCGTCGAATTCCTGCTCTCTAACGAGGCGCAGCAGTATTTCGCCGACCAGACCTTCGAATACCCGCTGGCCGGTGAGGGGATCCAGACCAACGACCTGCTCGTCCCACTCGATGAAATCGCCACGCCCGATCTCGACCTTGGCGATCTCGACGACCTCGAGGGGACGCTACAGTTACTGCAGGACACCGGCGCGCTCAACTGATCCACGGCACACCTCACACACAGGCGCGCTTCGCGGGCGGCCCAAATGGGCCGCCCGCTTCTTTTGGGCCAAAGACAGGCCGCACATCCTACTGCCCAGACCGCGCAAATCCATGCTATACTGATCAGTAAGGCAAATGGCGTGCGTCGCCGGCAAGCGTGTACGGTTCCCACTCTCGATAGCTAACCACGCATATGCGCCAGCGTCGCCCATGGCACGCTGGTTTTTTATCTCCCTGTCAGCGCGCACCTATCAATCGGTCATCCGACCGGAGGAGTTACCATGAAACTTGATGAACTCGTCGCCACCGCCCATGCACTCGTCGCGCCGGGTAAGGGCATTCTCGCCGCCGACGAAAGCACCGGCACGATCAAGAAACGCTTCGACACCATCCAGCTTGCATCCACCGAGGAGACGCGCCGCGCCTACCGCGAACTGCTCTTTACCACGGCGGGCGTCGAGCAGTTTATCAGCGGCGTAATCCTCTATGACGAGACCATGCGCCAGCAGGCGCGCGATGGCACACCGCTGCCCCAAGTCCTGGCCCGGCAGGGCATTATCCCCGGCATCAAAGTCGACAAGGGAGCCAAGGACCTACCCTTCTTCCCCGGCGAAAAGATCACCGAGGGCCTCGACGGGCTGCGTGAGCGGCTGGCCGACTATCGCAGCCTGGGCGCGCGCTTTGCCAAGTGGCGCGCCGTGATCGACATCGGCCCTGCCATCCCCACCGCTAGTGGGATTCATGCCAACGCCCACGCTTTGGCGCGCTATGCGGCGCTCTGCCAAGAGCAAGACCTGGTGCCGATTGTCGAGCCGGAGGTTTTGATGGACGGCGACCACGGCATCGAACGCTGCGCCGAGGTCACCGAAGCGGTTCTGCGCGCAGTCTTTGAAGAACTCTATCAGGCGCGCGTGGCGCTGGAAGGAACGCTGCTCAAACCCAATATGGTCATCGCCGGCAAGAAGTCGGCACACCAGGCCGGCGCCGAAGAGGTCGCCGAGGCCACGCTGCGCGTCCTGCGCCGCGCCGTCCCGGCGGCGGTCCCTGGCATCGTCTTCCTCTCCGGCGGGCAAAGCCCGGTCCAAGCCACCGAAAACCTCAACGCCATGAACCGCCTGGGGCCACAGCCGTGGGAGCTGAGCTTCTCCTATGGCCGCGCCCTGCAAGAGCCGGTGCTGCAAGCCTGGCAAGGTCGCGAGACCCAGGTCGCCGACGCGCAGCGCGCCTATTATCACCGCGCCGCCTGCAACGGCGCAGCCCGCTTTGGGCGCTATACGCCCGAACAGGAAGAAGCCGCAGTCCGGCACGCCTAGCCTGCATCGCCGCCCGGACATGATAACGACAGCCGGAACACAATCACAAGGCTGCGCTTGGCTCGACTGCCGCGCCAGGCGCAGCCTGCTTTTGTCCGCGCGGAACTCCTACTGGCTCCCCAACGTTGATGCTACCATGCCGACCACATCCACCCGCACATCTACCCGCAGACGCTTCAACCGCCGTCGCTTTCTCCAGCTCTTGGCCGGAGCCGGCCTCGCCCTTGGCGGCGCGGCTGGATACACGCGCCTCATAGAGCCGCACTGGGTAGAGGTCGATGAGTTGACCCTGCCTATCCCCCGCCTCTCCCCCGCGGCGGACGGCACGCGCTTTGTCCAGATCTCCGACATCCATCTGAGCGAGTACTTCTCGCCGGACCGCCTGTCCGACGCCCTGGCGCGTGTCCGGCGGCTTGCGCCGCAGTGGGTTGTCTTGACCGGCGACTATGTGGGTCACTCCGCCGAGTCCGCCCAAGGTCTGGTCGAGCCGCTGCGCCAACTTGGCATCCCCGTCTATGCCGGGTTTGGCAACCACGACCACTGGACCGACCGGCCTACCGTTCAGCGTTATCTGGAGGCCGCCGGGGCCACCATCCTGCTCAACCAGGCGCTGGCTGTGGCGGATGATCTCTGGCTGGCCGGCATTGACGATGTCTGGAGCGGGCGACCCGACCTTGCCGCGGCGCTGCGCGACATTCCATCCCGCGCCACCGCCGTTCTTCTCGCCCATGAGCCTGACTACTTCGACTATCTGATCCAGACAGACGCGCCGGTAACGCTCCAGCTTTCGGGCCACAGCCATGGAGGGCAGGTGCGCTTTCCCCAGTCCGAGCCAGACGCAGCCGGTCACTATAGCTGGGCGCCCATCTTGCCCAAGCATGGGCGGCGATATCCCATCGGCTTGCGCACGATTGGCACACGCATGGTCTACACCAATCGCGGCCTAGGCGTCTGGCCTGTGCCGATCCGTTTCAACTGCCGGCCCGAAATCACGCTGATCACCCTGCGCACCGCCTAGCCCGCAGCACCTACCTTCAGATGTGCCTGCTTGCCTGGAAGCCATCCTACTGCATCTCTGCCCGCATGCGGCTATCGTCAAGAGGAATATCACTCAAGTGGATGCCTGGTTTAGCTCAAATGTTTGACCGCCTGGCAGCCGTATGCTAGACTAACTGCAAGGCTGGGTGATCACGACCGGGAGGGGCGCGTGCGGCCTGCGCGCGCAGGGGAGCAGTCTCGGCGGCCCCAGGTCCGGCAGCTATTTTCGCCCTGAATAGGAACTGTCATGAATCAAAAGCGCGTCCGTAGTGGAGCCATCTATGTCTTGCTGTTGCTGGCGCTCGGCGCATTCCTATATACCTCTTTGGGGCGCGGCCCAGAAAACGCAGCCGAGCCGGTTCCCATCGCCCGCATCGCCGAACTAGTACGGGCGGACGCCATCAGCAAGATCACCGTCAAGGATGACCGCATCACCGCGGTCAACCGCACCACCGGCGAGCTGCTGCAGTCGCGCAAAGAGAGCAGCATCGGCATCGTCGAAACGCTGTTAGGGCTGGGTGTTACCGTAGAGCAGCTAGACAGCGTCGACATCAGCGTCGAAACACCCGCCATGTGGGAGAACTGGGGTGGCATCTTGGTGGCGCTGCTGCCGCTCTTGCTGCTCGGCGTCTTCTTCTATTTCATCATGCGCCAAGCCCAAGGCGCGGGCAATCAGGCCTTTTCCTTTGGCAAGAGCCGGGCACGCATGTTTACCGGCGACCGGCCCACGGTCACCTTTGCCGATGTGGCCGGCAACGACGAGGCCAAACAGGAGCTGCAAGAGGTAGTCGAGTTCCTCAAGGAACCGGAGAAGTTCGCCAGCTTGGGGGCGCGCATCCCCAAGGGCGTGCTGCTCGTCGGCCCGCCCGGCACCGGCAAGACCTTGATGGC
>QEUY01000461.1 GCA_003577365.1 Chloroflexota bacterium
GGTCGGGGTCATGGCATTCTTGAGCGCATGGCGTACTACGATCTAGTGCTTGCCCAGCCCCTTGGCGTAGGCCGTGCGCACGTAGTCCTGCCGCAGCACCTCACAGCACCTCACAGCACCTCACAGCACCTCAAGTAGACAAGTAGACTGGAGCGCGTCATGCGCGCGATCATGGCCGTGGACCCGGCCCCCAGGGTAATGGCCGGCAGGACCAAGTGCCGCCATGTACCATAGCCAGTCGTGGGAAACCAGCCGAGCTTGACCGAGAAGGCCCACAGGAGCATCAAGCCCAGCCAGAAACTGGGCATGGAGATGCCCAATAGCGCCCCGATCATGGTCAGGTGGTTAGCAAGGGTGTACTGGCGCATACTGGAGACGATGCCACTCAGCAGACCGACGTGAGCGAAATGACGAGACTGGCGGCTGCCAATTGGAGTGTTGCCGGCAGCCGCGCCAGGATCTCCTGCGTTACCGGGCGGCGCGTGCGGAAAGATCGTCCTAGGTCACCTGAGGCGGCGTCGCCCAGAAAACGGCCGTACTGTACCCAGAGCGAGTCGGTCAGGCCCAGTTCTTCGTGAATCTTCTCGACATCCGTTTGGCTGGCCTCCATGCCAGCCAACAATTGGGCAGGATCGCCCGGTATCAAACGCAGCACGAAAAAGACAACCAGCGAGACGCCAAACAGGGTCGGGGGCAGGTAGAGGAGCTGCCTCAGCGTGTACCATAGCATGGCCTCGTTCAAGTTTCGCGCGGAGGCGCGACAGTGAATGAAGCTCACAGCCATACCCATCACAGCCGGTCCACTATGCCAAGCTTGGCATGAGCTGCTTGCAGGTCAGCATCTACTAGAGCGATATAGCGCCGGGTCATTTCCAGAGCGTGACCTAGAAAATGCTGAAGGCTAAACACGTCGCCACCGTTCCGAAGGAATGAGACCGCGAACGTGTGCCGGGAGCGGTGTGGGCCGCATGGCGATACTTTGGCCGCGCGACCTATCCGCTTGATTACTTCCCTGACGCTGTGCGGAGACAACGGTTGCCCGTTCTCGGTTTGCCAAAGCGGTGTATCGGCGCTGGGCGTAGGGAACCGCGCAACCCATTTCTTCAACTCCCGCCGCGCCTTCGCGCCTAGGTAGACAACGCGGGCGCGCCGCCCTTTGGTGCTGCTTGCCCCCAGGTGAACCGCGCCGGTTGTCAGGTTCAAATCGCCATAGCGCCCACCGGCAAACTCGGAAATGCGGCATCCACTATCTAGCAGACAATAGACCATTGGCCGGTCGCGTTGCGTCCTGGCCGCTGCCACTATGCGTTTCAGTTCATCCGATGAAAACGGGTTCTTAACCGGCTGATCGTTGCGCGGCATCCGAACCCGTTTCATAGGTGATTCCGCAATCATTCCGTCAGCATCGAGGAACTGTAGGAACGCGCGCATAGCCCACGCCGCCGTGTGAATGCTGGCATCGGCCCATTCCCGTTCTTGTTGAAGATGCACCGAGTAGGCGCGTATGGGGTGCGGTGTTATGTCTTGGGGAGTTGTCGCGCCACTGTCGGTAACATAGGCCAAAAACCAGCCTACTTGTTGCCGATAATAGTCAATCGTGCGCGGTCGCAGGTTGCGCGCTTGCCCGTCTGTGAGGAACGCGGTTAGGGCAAAATCCAACCTAGTCAGTGGGTTAATGTGCATGGTTCTTGTTCCTTTCGGAGGCTAGAACCACGAAAAAACCGCCTTCTACCTCGAGTAGAGACGGTTTTCCAGTGACCCACCAGGGATTCGAACCCCGAACCCGCTGATTAAGAGTCAGCCACAGTGCCTGTAAGGACCCGTGTTGGACGGGTCCTTTTTTGTTGGGGAAAACGGGGCCAGTGTATCTGACTCCAAATCATGTGCTGTGGGTGCGCCATCACCCCATGCGCGCCAGCAAGCGGCGGCGCGTCTGGTCATACTCCTGACTCAGCCCCTCGGTCAGCCAGTGCGCATAAATAGACGCAGTGACCTGCTCCGACGAGTGCCCCATCGCGTCCGAGACCGCCGACATCTGCATCCCGGCGTTGAGAAAGGCCATCGCAAAGCCATGCCGAAACGCATGGGGGTGCATATAGCGCAAGGCAGCCTGCTTGCATCTACGGCGCAGCATCTGGCGCAGCCCGTTGGGTGTCAGCACGCCGCGCACCCCGCCCGCCCCATCGTTGGAGACAAACAACTCGGCACCGTCCCACGGCGGGCGCGCCATCAGATAGGCGAGCAGCTCCGGCCCCAACTCCGGCGCACAGGGCACGATGCGGTCCTTGCCGCCCTTGCCCCCTCTCACCGTGACCAGCCGGGCCGCCGTGTCCACGTCGCCCAAATTCAGCCCCACGACCTCGCCCAGCCGCAGCCCGCTCCAAAACAACAGCAGCACGATACAGCGGTCGCGATGGTCGAGCCACGAGTCGCTGCCCAGGGCCTCATAGAGCCGCCGGAACTCGGCAGGCTTTACGTAATCTACCACAACTTTGGGCACATGGGGCTTTTCGCTCTCGGCCATCGGCGAGGCGGGCCAGAGTTTTTTGCGCTGCGTGAGCCAGCCAAACCAGATTTTGAGTGCCCGGTAGCGCGCCGCCACGGTGTTGGCGGAGAGGGCAAGCGCCGGGTCGCGCTGGGCCGCCAGGTACGCCTCGATTTTACCTTCTGCGCGCCTAGCGCAGCTAGAGGCGCAGAAGACGATGGCCTCTAAGCGATCCCAGTCTAGATGGGCAGGCAGCCAGTCGAGATAGGTCTGGAGCTGCTCGCGGTACCACTCAATCGTGCGTGGCGATTTTCCCGCAGCGCGTTTCGCCAGCAGGAACTGCGTAAGAAGGGCATGGGGGGTATGGGTCGTCATGGACAGGGCGGTCCTTTCAGTGCCGTCCAATGTGCTTGACGCCGGCGCAGGTCGCCTGGATATGGCCCGCGAGCAAAGATCAGCGTCTCGGCATCAGACATATGTCTTATCCCCTCCAAGCCCTCATTGTAGCCGGGATCGAGAGGTTTGCCCTTACTTTATTTTTCGCCGGGTTTTTGAGGAGGCATCAGCGCATGTCATCGCAGACCCCATCACACCCTCAGCATGATCCCTCCGGCTCGCAGATAACCGCAGGAGGCCGGAGGCGCAACCGCCTGCCCGACTGGTTGGAGGATCGGCGCATAGACACCATTGCCTGCGCGCTCGACATTGACCACCTGGTGGACCGCCTCTGGGCGGCGCTGCTCGCAGGCGATGAGCAGCAGATCACGCGCATGCTCGCGCGCATTGACGACAACGCCGCGCGCATCCGGCAGAAGATGTGCGAGATCAAACGGCTCAATCAGGCCGTAGGCAAGACGCCGGTACAGACATAACAGACATAGTTAGATGTGAGGAGGGATGTATGTGTGAAGAAGCGTTGCAGGAAATTCTAGCTCGGATCAAGGCGACCCCGTTGGGCAATGCGGCCTACCGCGCCGCCCGCGAGTTGCTGGACCTGATTGGCCCAGACGGATGCACACGCCTGACGGTGGGCGAACTGGCCGACCTCACGGGGATGCGCTTCGCGTTCGGCAAGAACATCGACCTGCAGGGCGGCGACTACGGCAACGCCCTCCTGTCGCGCTTCCCCATCGTTTCGGAGGGGAACCGCCACCTGGAACGGGTGGGCGGGGGCGAGCAGCGCGGCGTGTTGCAGACGGTGCTGGAGATCGCGGGCCGGCGCGTGCTGGTGCTGACGACGCACTTCGACCACCGGCGCGACAGCGCGCAGCGCCCGCGCAGCGCCGACGAGATGCGCGAGATGGCCGCGCAGTGGGGCGATGGTCCGCTGGTGATGCTGGGCGACTTCAACGACGTGCCGGACAGCCCGGCCCATCGGACCCTGACACAGGTCGCGCGCGACGCGTGGGTGGCGGTGGGGAAGGGGGATGGCTTCACCATCCCCGTCGACACGCCGCGACGGCGCATCGATTGGGTGCTGCTGCGTGGGCTGACGCCCACCGATGCGGAGGTCGTACGGACAGACGGATCGGATCACCTGCCGGTGGTCGTCACCGCGACGCTCGACGCCAAGTAGTGCCAAGCCGATGCTCAAACGCGCGACGCGACACGCATCAGGCATCAGGCATCAGGCATCAGGCATGAAGCATCAGGCATCAGGCATCAGGCATGAAGCATCAAGCCAGCGCCCCGACTTTCAGCTGAGGCGCTGGCGTATCCTCACATAC
>QEUY01000462.1 GCA_003577365.1 Chloroflexota bacterium
GCTACACAAGAGCGGCTACATAAGAGGCATCTACAGAGCAGTGTACACCGGTCGCCGCGTGGGTGCAAGCGGCAAGTGCCACCCCTGCCCGCCCGGAGCCGTCCGGAGGCTTTAGCTCTGGGCGAAAGAACAACGCCCCCTGGAAGGGGGCTGTTGTTTCCTCCGGTGCGCACGCAGCCTGCTTGAGCGGGCGTCGTTGTTTATAGCCAGGCCGTTTACGGCCTGGCGCTGGGGCGGAGCTTTCAGCCGCCAAACGGGTTGTGGTATACTCAACGGGATCAGACAGGTTGGAACATCCTCGGTTATAGTACCCGTTGATACTGCCCGTTGACAGCAATGGCTCCAGCGATGCCTCCTGCAGTTTCTTCACGCCATGCAATGCGTCCAGGTGGTTGGCTTTAGCAACATCGGCAAATCCGCCTTGCTGCGCCTATTAGCCCAGCCCGATGTACGCACGCAGGAGTTGGGCGAGGCCGGGCATGAATACCTGACCGTCTATGTGGATTGTAACCGCATGTTGGAGATGAGCGACCAGGGCTTTTATGAGCTAGTGCTGCGTTGTCTGCAAGAGAGCAGCCCCCAGGCGGCGGCGCTGCCCGAACTGGCCGCGGCCTATGAAATGTTAGTCGCACCCGCCAGCGAGTTTCAGGTGCCGCTGGGCTTCAACCGCGGCGTCACCGCCGTGCTGCAGTCGATCCCCCAGAAGCTGGTGCTGCTCTTCGACGAGTTCGACGAACCCTTCAGCCAGATCGACTCGCGCGTCTTTCTCAACCTGCGCGCCTTGCGTGACCGTCACAGCAACAAACTGGCCTATGTCACCGCGACCTGCCAGCCGCTGCGCGCCCCCATGGAGGGACATCACAGCGCCGAGTTTTGCGAGCTGTTTGCGCACCACACCTGGTATCTCGCGCCGCTGACCCGGCCCGACGTAGACCGGCTGGTGCGCCGCTATATGGATGCCTATGAGGCCCAGTTTGCCGACGCCGACCTGGACTTTATCTATCAGTGGGCCGGCGGCCACCCGGCTATGGTCAACGGCGTCTGCTCGGTGTTGGATGCCGCCCTCGACGCGCGCGGCCGCGCGCACATGACGCCCAGCGCGCGGCTGGACTTTCATCAAGGCCTGGTGCGCCGGCTGCACGCCGACGAGCATCTGCAGCAGGAATGCGCCAAGATTTGGGCCTATTGCAGCCCCAAAGAACAGAATGAGCTGCTGGCGCTCTGTTGGGCGCAGTATCAACCCAACCGCGCTGTCCTGGACGATCTGATGCGCAAATATCTGGTGCTGCGCGTGGAAGGACACTATCAGATGTTCTGCCGGCTGCTCTATGAATATGTGCGGCGCAAGACACTGCGCCCGCCCAACGCCGCCACGCGGCTGTGGGTCGACGTGGACAGCGGCGAGGTCTTGGTGGACGGCAAGCCGGTCGAGACGCTGACCAACCTGGAGTACCGGCTCATGCTCCTGCTCTTCTACAACGCCGACAAGATCGTCGATAAATACAGCATCGTGGCCGATGTCTGGGGCGACGGTTATTTGGACGAAGTGGACGATGCGCGCATCGAAAAGCTGATCAGCCGGCTGCGCCAGAAGATCGAGCCGGACCAGGGCAGCCCGCGCTTTCTCACCACCGTGCGCGGGCGCGGCTACCGGCTGACCTTGGGCAACAACAGCGCGGACAGCGCCGCGGATCAGGCGCACGCCGGCCCGGCCCGCGCCACCTTGCACGAGCCAATTTGGGGTGCGTTCCCCTCGCGGCTATACTATCCCACAAAGCGCAATACGCTGCATGCGTTCTCATTTCAAAGTTTGGAAGTGGCCGGCGCTGATTTTCTCCCTTGTCCCTTGCGGCACACAGCGGATAAGGGGAGAGGAGCGCAGGTCACTGAAGCGTCATCAAGCCCTCAGGAGGAGTTCCATGGCCGACGCCACAAGCGCCTTGATCCCGCCGGCTGGCGAGCAGACCGCGCCAGAGACTTATGTATTCCACGATACGCCGGGCAACCTGGTACCGGGGGTCGCGCTGCTCTTTGCCGGCGTCATGGCCTTTTCGATGGGGATGACCGACGTCTTCTTTGCCGAGGCCATCGCCTGGACCTTTGCCATCTGGGGCGTGCTGCTCATCTATGCCGGGGTCGTTGACGCCTATGAGACCTATACCGTGACCGAGGACGCGCTCTTGATCAACAACCCCGTGCGCTTTTGGGACAGCAGCAAGACCTGGCATTGGGGCAACATCCATCGCATGGACATTGTCGTCAAGCGCCCAGAGGCCAAGCCCAGCGATGTGGAGATGCAGATCTATTTCACGCCCACCGGCGAGCTCAATATCGAGCGTGAAGATCGCCGCTATGACCCAGCCCTCGCCCAATTGGTCATCGACCGGGCTGTGTTGAAGCCTGCCGACAAGGGCAACCCACAGGATCTGCACAGCCTGCCCAAGGGCAAGGCGACCTATATCTGGAACCGCTAGGTCGAACATACGAAAAACCAACGCCGCCCCGCTCGCGAGCGGGGCGGCGTTTTGATTTGTCCAGATGCCCGCGTTACTGGGCCGCAGGCACCGCATCATAGCGGCGGATATAGTCTTCAGCCTTCTCAACCAAGCTGCGGCTGCCGATGTAGAGCGGCACGCGCTGATGCAGCCGTTCGGGCCGAATATCCAGGATACGGCGCTGCCCGTCCGAGGCATAGCCGCCGGCCTGCTCGGCCAAGAAGGCCAGCGGGGCCGCCTCATAGACCAGGCGCAGTTTGCCCTGGGGTTTGCGGGGGTCCTGGCTATCGGCGGGGTAGTAGAAGATGCCGCCTGCTAAAAGGTTGCGGTGGAAGTCGGCCACCAGCGAGCCGATATAGCGCAGCGACAGCGCCTGTTTCTGTTCGTTATCGCCTTGCAAATCTTGGGTGAAGCGGCGCACGCCCTCTGTCCAATGGCGTTCGTAGCCTTGGTTGGCGCTGTAATATTTGGGCTTGGCCGGGATGCGGATGTCGGGGTGTGAGAGGAGGAACTCCCCGATGTGCGGGTCGAGCGTAAAGCCATGCACGCCCTGCCCCGTCGAATAGACCATGATGGTGCTGGAGCCATAGATGATATAGCCCGCTGCCACCAGGTCGCGGCCCGGCTGCAGACAGTCGTCCAACGTGCCAGGCCCCTCTGCCGACTTGCGGCGATGGATGGCGAAGATCGTCCCCACGCTGACGTTATAGTCGATGTTGGATGAGCCGTCCAACGGGTCATAGACCAGCACATATTTGCCTGTGGCGAACTGCGGCGGGATCGGGATCGGGTTGTCGATCTCTTCCGAGGCCATGACGGCCAGCCGGCCCGTGTGGTCGTTGAGCCGGAAGATCGTGCGCTCGGCAAACGCGTCCAGCTTTTGCACTTCCTCGCCCTGCACATTTTGTTCGCCGGTGCTGCCCAAGATCTGCGCCAGCCCGGCGCGTGTGGTGTGGCTGGAGATGATCTTGGCGGCGAGCGCCATGTCATAGAGGACATTGGTCAGCGTGCCGGTGGCATCGGGGTAGTCGCGCTCCTGCTCCAAGATAAAGCGTTCGATGGTGACAATCGTGCCATCGCCTGGCCGGAGTCTGCTGGTCATACAGAGAGTTCCTCCTCGTCGTCGAGAATTGAGCGGCTAGACTGGGCGCGCGGCTTTGCGCGGTGGAACGGGTGAGTAAAACAACGGCTGCCGCCTGGCGGCGGCGAGTAGACACTATCTTAACGCAAAAGCCGCACGCATGCACGCGCGGCTTTTGCGCGGGAGAGCGAGGCTAAGCTAGGGCTGCGCCTGGTCGCCATAGAGATCGCCATAGAGGCGGTTGTAGTGATAGAGGTTGCTCACGATCGCCTGCACATAGACCTGCGGCTCGTTGTAGCTTAACAATTCCACAAAGACGGCGTCGTCGGCCCCGATCTGTTCACGCCAGATCTCCGATTGACGCGGCCCGGCATTATAGCCGACCAGCGCCGAGACCAGGTTGCCGCCCAGCATATCGCGCACCCGATTGAGATAATACGCTCCAAACTTGACATTGATATAGGGCCGATAGATCAGCGCGTTGGAGTAGTTGGGGTAGCCTAGCTGTTCGGCCACCCAATGGCCTGTATCGGGGATGATCTGTGCCAGCCCCTGCGCGGCGGCGATTGACCGCGCGCCTTCCTCGAACAAGCTCTCTTGGCGCACCAGGCTGAACATGACCAGCGGGTCGAGGTCGTTAGCCTGGGCCTCGGCGGTGATCAACTCGGCGAAGCGCAGCGGATAGGCGCGCTGCTGCAAGAAGATCGGCGCGTTTTCCACCAGACCGGCAGGGCTGAGCGCCAGCAGCCGCGCCATCGCCAGCAGGCTGAGCCGGTAGGTCTGCAGCCGCTCAAATTCCAGACTGAGCGCATAGAGCGTGGCCGGGTTGTTTTGGTGGCGCGTGTAGACGCGCTCCAGCGCGGCCAGCGCGTCGCCGCGCTCGTCCAGGTCAAGCAAGATACGGCCAATCGCCAGGTCCGGATCGCCCGCCACCTCGCCGGGCAGGGCGCGCAGTGTGGCGGCGTCGGCCTGCAGCCATTCGGCCAACCACTGTTCGGCAAAGGCTTGGCTGCCGTCGTCCCCGGTCAGGCGCGTGGGCGGCCCGGCTACATCCGCCACATGGCGCAGCATGGCGCCGTGGGTTGTGCCGGCCTGGGCCAGTGCTTGCGCCGCCAAGACCCCAAAATAGATGTCCGGCGCGCGCTCGACCAAGCTCTGCCAGGCGGCGCGCGCCGCCTCGCCTTCGCCTTTGGCCTGCAAGGCGCGCCCGCGCCAATAGGCCACGGCATCCCAGCGATAGTCGGGATAGTGGGTCTGGAGCCGGGTAAAGGCGTCGGCGCTTTCGACATACAGCCCGTTGACAAACGCGCCCACGCCGACCGTATAAAGCGCCTGGGGGGCGCGGTCACTGGCGGGGAAGGTATCGGCCAGGGCCAGCAGGTCGACCGCGCCTTCGACCTGATTGCCTTCGCCGAGCGCCAGGAGGCCGCTGCGCCACAAGGCTTCGGGAGCCAGCGCGTCCTGCGGGTATTGGCGGGCAAAGGTGCGGTAGATGCGCCGCGCCCCCACGCCGTCGCCCAGCCCTGCCTGGGCACGCGCCTTGTCCAGCCAGACCGCGCCAAAACAGTCGCACGCCGGATATTCGGCGATCACGCGGTCATAGGCTTCCACCGCCGCGGCAAAGTTGCCCGCGCCGGCATAGGCCAGCCCCAGCCCGTGGAGGGCGTTGCCGGCGCGCGCATCGGTGGAGGGCACGCTCTCGATATAGGCCGTAAAGGCATTGACGCCGGGCAGATAGTTGCCGGTGGCGACGTTGATCACCCCGCGCTGGTAGAGGTCAAACTCGACCTGCCGTTCGACCAGTTCGGCCAAGGCGTCGTGCGCCCAGTCGCTGGTGGGCGCTTCTTCAGTCGCCCAGCGCCAACGCTCGATTGCGCCCGCTTCGTCGCCGGCCAGCGCCAGGGTTTCGCCCGCCAGATACTGAATCTGGGCGCGATAGGTCGGGTTTTCGGCGATCGAGAGGATTTCGTCATAGGCAGCGACGCTGTCGGCCAAGCGCCCCAATGTGTTGTAGGTCTGCGCCAGCAACTCCAACAGAGCCGCCTTCTGCGGGCGTGCGCTGGCTGCGTCGACGGCGGCGCGATAGGCCGCGGCCGCGCCGCCGGTGTCGCCCAGCGCCAGGTGGGTGCGCGCGATGCGCGGCTGGATGGCCGCGGCCAGCTGCGGATAGGCGTCGAGAAAGCGCGTGTAGGCCGCCAGGCTCTCGCCATAGCGGCCCAGCCCGGCCAGGGCCACGGCGCGCAGGAACTCGGACTTGGCGGCCAGGTCTTGATCCAAACTGGTGTCCAG
>QEUY01000463.1 GCA_003577365.1 Chloroflexota bacterium
GACGAAGTCTTGATCGTGGAGCCGGCGCATGAGAATTTTCGCCCGGCGGCGATCATGGCGGGGGGAGTTCCGGTTCCTGTGCCGCTCTCCCCACCCGGCTACCGGCTGGACCTAGAGCGGCTGGCGAGCGTGATCACGCCGCGGGCGCGTGCGCTGTTGATCAACACGCCACATAACCCCACCGGCCGCGTCTTTGACGACGCGGAGATGGCGGGGTTGGCGGATCTGGTGGTCAAGCATGACTTGGTGCTGATCACCGACGAGATCTATGAGCATATCCTCTATGATGGCCGGACGCATCTGTCGCCGGCGCGCCGTGAGGGGCTGGCGGAGCGCACGGTCACGGTGAGCGGGATGAGCAAGACCTTTGCGATCACCGGCTGGCGGTTGGGCTTTGTGCTGGCCCCGACCAGCCTGGCGGTGGCGGTGCACAAGGCGCACGACTATCTGACGATCTGCGCGCCGACGCCGCTGCAGGCCGCGGGGATCGCGGCGCTGAATCTGCCGGCGTCCTATTTTACGGCGATGGCCGCCGCCTATGCCGAACGCCGCGAGGTCATGATGGGCTATCTGGCCGAGGCCGGTTTCCAGGCGTTGACGCCGGAGGGGGCCTATTACACGATTGCGGACTATCGCAGCCTGCCGGTGGAGCAGGCGGCCTGGTCGTCGATGGACTTTGCGCTGTGGCTGACCAAGGAGGTAGGGGTCGCGGTGGTGCCGATGACCAGCTTCTATTCCGCGCCCGGCTATGGCCAGGGCAGCGTGCGCTTCGCCTTCCCCAAGCGCCTGGACACCTTGCACGCCGCGGGCCGCCGCTTGCTCGACCTGGGAGGCCTGCGCCGCTAGCGGTCATATGGTTTGCGTCTTGCGCTCGCCGGCTGCTTGAGCCAGCGAGCGCAGCGACTTTCGATCTCCCCACTCAATTGAATCATATGCAGGATCAGAAGGAGAGCTGACATGCAGGTCACCGGGACCTACCGCACGCAGTTGCGTATCGGTACGCCGATGGCGCCGCCGACATGGGCTTTGCTGGAACGGGAGTTGCTGGCGGCGAACAATCGCGCCTGCCGCGAATTCTTTGACTATTACTTTGACGAGCGCGGCTATCTGCGCTGTGTCGAGCGTTGGGGCGGCGACGATGGGCCGGACGACGCCATTGAAAACCTGTACGACTGGCCGGTGCTGCACGCCTTGGGCGGCGACGACAGCATCCGCGCCATGGCGCAACTGGGGTGGGAAGGGCATCTGCGCCAATATACCGAGGCCAAGACCACCGAGGTGCCGTTTGCGGTCGATGGCATGTATTACAAGGAGTTCCCCACGATCTGCGACTGGCTGCACAACGGCGAGTCGATGTCGGTCTTTAACCTGATGGGGCTGTCTGACCCCCATGCCCCACTCTTTGAGAAGCGGGTGCGGCGCTATGCGGGGCTGTATATGGGCGAGGACCCCGGCGCGCCCAACTATGACCCTGAGCGGAAGATCATCCGCAGCATGTTTAACGGCAGCCGGGGACCCATGCTGCGCAAGGCGACGGCGGTGGATTGGGCGGGCGACCCGATCGAGGTGGAGAACCGCTTTGTGCTGCTGCACGGCGAGCGCAACTATCAGGAGATGCTGGACCATTTCAAGGACTACAACGATGTGGCGGGGGATCACCCGCTGAACCTGGGTGCAACCAGCCTGGTGCTCAACGCCTATACGCTGACGGGGGAGCAGAAGTACCTCGACTGGCTGGTCGACTATACCGAGGCGTGGCTGGAGCGGATGGCGGCCAACGGCGGCATCATCCCGTCGAATATCGGGCTGGACGGGAGCATCGGCGGTGAGTGTGACGGGAAGTGGTATGGCGGGGTCTACGGCTGGGGCTTTACGGTGGTCGTGCCGCAGACCGGCGAGCTGGCGCATCGCAATTTGACCCATTGGGGCTACCGCGGCTTTGGCAACGCCGTACTCGCCACCGGCAATATGCGCTATGCCGAGCAGTGGGGCCAGATGATCGACCTGATCAACGCCCAGGCCAAAGAAGTGGACGGCCAGACCATGACGCCGCGCATGTACGGCGATGAGGGCTGGTATGCGTTTGAGCCGGCCCCCTATGCGCATGGCGCGTTGGATGTCTATTACTGGACGATGGCGGAGCGCGACCGGGCACGGGTGCAGGGTGACCCGTGGGTGCGCTTTCTACAGGGCGACAACCCGAGCTTCCCTGAGGAGGTGTTGCGCCGCGATTTTGAGACGATCCGGCGCAAGGTGGCGGAGGGCATCCACCAGGAGAATTTGACGCCCGACACGCGCCTCTCGGATAACCCAAACCCCTACAACCCGGCCACGGTCGGCAACCTGTTCCGGCTGATGCTGGGTGGGCTGCCCACGGGCAACGCGGCGTTTCCGCTGCAGGCGCGGGTGCGCTACTTTGACCCTGTGCAGCGGCGGCCCGGTCTGCCGGCAGACGTAGCGGCCCTGGTGGAGCGGATGACGGCGGATGAGACGGTGGTGCATCTGGTCAATCTCAACCAGACCGAGGCGCGCAGCGTGATCATTCAGGGCGGCGGGTATGGCGAGCATCAGATTCAGGAGGCCCGGATCGGGGAGGTCGCCGCGCCGGTGAACGGCGCGTGGTGTGCGGTGCGGCTGGCGCCGGGCTGCGGCGACCGTGTGACGCTGCGCATGGCGCGCTATGCCAATGCGCCGACGATGTTGTTGCCCTGGGATTAGACGACCAAGACAGATGGGCTGCGCCATGCTCGATAGGTGCAGCCCTTTTTTCAAAGGAGTGACATGATGCGGGTTGACGAATTGGATACACCGGTCCTGACGATTGACCTCGACGCGCTGGAAGAGAACTTGGCGCGCTACCAGCGCTATTACGATGAGCATCAGATGGCGCTGCGTCCGCATATTAAGACGCACAAGACGTTGGCGATCGCGCACCGGCAGATGGCGCAAGGCGCAATCGGGTTGACCTGCCAGAAGATCGGCGAGGCCGAGGTGATGGTGGCGGGCGGGCTGACTGTGGACATCCTGATCCCGTTCAACATTATCGGCAAGACGAAAATTGATCGTTTGGCGCGGCTCACGCGGCAGACGCAGATCACCGTGGCGGCAGATTCCGAGACGACGGTGCGCGGCCTTTCCGAAGGCGCGCAGGCCGAAGGGGTGACCTTTGGCGTGATTGTGGAGGTGGAGGCGGGGATGAACCGCACGGGCGTGCAGACGCCTGCTGCGGCGGTCGAATTGGCGCAGTTGATCGACAAACTGCCTGGGCTGGAATTGCGCGGCTTTATGGCCTATCCCACGCCGCCCGCCAGTCGCCCGATCATCCAGGAGACACTGCACCTGTTTGACAAGGCGGGGCTGGCGCACCCGATTGTGAGCGGCGGCGGGACGCGCTGGGCGATGGAGGCGCATGAGATTCCGGAGCTGACCGAATATCGCATCGGCGAATATCCCACCGGCGGGGAAGGGCATCTGCGCGCCGGCCGCCATACGGTCGAGCAGTGCAGCCTGCGCGTGATCGCCACGGTGATCAGCGCGCCGACGCCGGACCGCGTGATCTTGGACGCGGGCAGCAAGACGATGAGCGCCTCCACGCTGCAGACGCCGGAGGGGACAAGCATGGGCTATATCGTCGAGTATCCGGAGGCGCGCTTCTATGGCGCCTCCGAGGAGCACGGTCATGTGGACGTGTCGGCGTGCGCCGTGAAGCCGCAGATCGGCGAGCGCGTGCAGGTGCTGCCGGTGCATCCCTGCCCGTGTGTCAACGAGCATGACGAGATGGTGGCCGTGCGCGGCGGGCTTGTGGAGGCGGTGTGGCCGATCCTGGCGCGCGGCAAGATCCGCTGAGGCACAGCCATGATCGTCGATACGCATGTGCACGTGTGGGAGATCGACCCGCCGCGCTACCCAATTGGCCCGACCGCGCCCAACTGGACGGCCATGCCCGACGAGCCGGGGACTGCCGACGAGCTGATCGCGGACATGGATGCCAACGGCGTGCAGTGGTCCGTGCTAGTTCAGACCAGTTGGTCGACCTGGGACAACGGCTATATTGCGGATTCGGCGGCGCGTTTCCCGCGGCGGTTTGTGGGGCATGGGCTGCTGGACCCGCTGGCCGCGGACAACGCCGGCCAGGCGCGCTACTGGATGAAAGAGCGGGGGCTGGTGGGCTTCCGCTTTCACCC
>QEUY01000464.1 GCA_003577365.1 Chloroflexota bacterium
CGTGTGGCGCTGGGGTTTGCGCCGGATGCCGAAGTGGGCAACCGCTTCTGGGAGCCTGGCGACGAATGGGTCGATCCAGTCACCCAGAGCGGGGTGGATGTGATGTTCCGTGAGACAGCCTGGATCGAGGAACAACTGGCGCGTGTGCTCGAACGCGCCGAGGCGTCGCTGGGCTATTCGACTTGTCTCTGGCACAACGTGATCACTGCGCAGATTCTCTTTGACCGCGAGGGTTGGTTTGGGCGGCTGCAAGCCTGGGCCAATCGACCGTATCCGGAGGCGCTGCGCCAGGCCATTCTCGCCAAAAACGTCCCGATCTTGCGCGCGACGCACTCCTCCTATCTGCATCAGATCGAGCAGGCGGTGGCGCGCGCCGATCTGGTCAGCGTCAATCACCGCGTGGCTGCGCTGCTGGCGAGCTACTTTGATATTCTCTTCGCCTATAACCGCCTGCCCCACCCCGGCGAAAAGCGGCTCTTGGCCCACGCGGGGCGTGCGCCGCATGTTCCACCGCGGATGGCCGAGCAGGTGACCGCGCTGCTGCGCGCCGCGGCGGACGGCCAGGAGATCGTGGCGTGCGCCCGTGCTTTGCTGGACAGCCTGGATGCGCTCCTGGGGCGATCTTAGGAGCTTGCCAACGATGGCGGTGGGGCGGCGCGGCGCATCGGCTGCGGTTGGCCGTAGGTGAGTGTGCGCCAGAGCCATTCCACCGGGCCAAAACGGTAGCGGCGCAGCCACCAGTGACTCAGCGCCACGTTGAACGCATAGATCAGCAGCGTGATCACGACCCCGACCGCAGCCCCCAGGCGGCCAAACAGCCCCAGACCGTAGCCGTAGAAAATAAACGTGGCGATGAGTGATTGCAGCAGATAGTTGGTCAGCGCCATGCGGCCCGGCGGCGCAAGCAGGCGCAGCCGCGGTTGCCGTACAGGCTGCATCCAAAGCAGCGCCAGCCCCGCCGCATAGCCCAACGCCAGCAGCGGCGCGCCTGCGGCTTGGGAACCGGTCGCAACCACCAGCGGCCAAGAGGGTTCCATGCGAGACAGCCCCTGGCTCATAAAGAGCGTGGCATAGACGGCGTTGAGCGGCAGCCCAAGCCCTAGCCCCCACAGGCACAAGTGGCGCAGCAGCCCCCGATGACTTTCCAGATCGGCTAGGATGCCGCGCTTGGCAAAGTACGCCCCGATCAGAAACATGGCGAAGACGTTGGGAAAGATAAAGATCGAGGTCAGCCACATCTTCGCAAACTCTGGGGCGCGCTGGGCCGTGATCTCGGCGTAGCTGCCCGTGGCATAAATTGTCGAGGCGCGTTCGATTTCCTGTAGCAGGGTCGCGCGTTGCTCGGCAAACATGGCGTCAATCTGGGCGGCGGCGGCAGGGTCTTGGCGGCCAAAGTCCAGCAGCAGCGTCGACCCCGCCATCAAAAGCGTGGTCAGCGACAGCAGCACCACGGCCCAGATCAACAGGCCGCGCGGGCGCATGTGGCGGAAGAGCAGCAGCACTACGCCCAGCACGGCATAGATCGCCAAGATGTCCCCTACCCAGATCAAGACGCCGTGCAGCACGCCAATGGCCAGCAAAACCAAACTGCGCCGCAGATAGACGGGCACAAAGCGCCGCCCCCTGGCTTCGGCGCGCATCATCTGGATCATGAATCCCAACCCAAAGAGCAGCGAAAAAAGCGAATAGAATTTGCCCTCGGCCAGCCAGCGGATCAGCCAGGTGGCAATGCGGTCGATCCTGTTCTCGTCGGGCAGAGATACGACCGCCGCGGCCATCATCACTTGGTTGAAGGCCAGCATGTTGACCAATAGAATCCCGAACAGAGCGAAGCCGCGCAGCACGTCGAGGATCTCAATGCGCTCCTCTTCGCGCGTCGGGCCGAGCACAGCCGACGGTGCAGTCAGAACAGCCATATCAAACCTCCTCCCGATTTCCTGCTCCCCGATAATCTTGGGATGAGTCGGTTGCAACCAGCGCGGCCAGGATATGTCTGACCGGCGCGGGCAGGGGATGGCGTGCGTCGTTGTTGATCCATACCAGCGGGGAGCCGTCCCCGGCTTGCGTCTGCGGGCTTTGGACCAGGATCAAGCTGAGTCGCTGATAGTGGCGCATAAAATCGGCCGGGTTGCGAAAGCCATGGCGGGCCAACAGCGCGGCGTCTCTTTGCTCTGCACGCCGTTTGAGCGCGGGTATCTGCTGGGCGAGGTCTATCTCATCCCGCGTCTGACTATGGACCCACATCCACAAGACGTTGGGCGTGCTCGGCGATAGCTGCCTCATCTTGTCGCAGACGACATCCTCCAGCCGTCGGCTCGCATCGCGCCCGTGCCAGGCCGTGCTTGCCTCCGGCCCCTGATTCGACGCCCTATCCGCTTTTTCGATTGCTTCGTCATTTTCTGAGCCGGTCTCCTGCGTGCCCAGCGGCATCCCTTGATCAAGGGCGCGTAGCCGGGTCACCTCCACATGAAAGGGCGTGTGCGTGCGGTAGGTCACGGCGAAGTCGGGGCTGCGCCCCTGCTGCTTGGTGTAGAGTTCATAGGCGACGACGAACTTCGGCTCCTGCACCAGGAGATAGGCGGTTCTCAGCTCGCAATAGAGGTCATATCGCTCTTCGTCATCCCGGCTCATCCGTATCTTCTTACGGATCTTTTGCTGATAGGTCTGCACAAACAGGGCGAAAGACTTGGAGTTAGTCAACCAGTCTTCAAAAGGCTGCGCCAAGGTGTGCGGGCTGTCGTCGAAGAGGGTAGTTCGCATCTGCTGGAAGGCAGACTGGGGCAGAGTCCGTTTGGTGGCCATCATGCCTCTATGATAGCACGAATTGGGGCATGGATTACTTGACAATCTCTGCGGCCCGGCGCGATAATCCGCTAAGCCCCTCCCCCTAGGGGGGGGATATGGGTGGAGCCTAGGAAGGTGGAATGATGGACGAGACAGCCCGCAAAGCGATATGCCAGCGCCTCAACAGCGCCGCCGGTCATCTCAAGGGCATTGAGCGCATGGTACAGGACGACGCCTACTGCATCGACGTGATCAAGCAGATCCAAGCCGTGCAGGCCGCGTTGAACAAGGTCAGCACCCTGATCTTGGACAGCCACCTGCGCACTTGCGTGACGACGGCGATCCAAGGCGACGACCCGGAAGAGCGCGAAGCTGTGCTGCAAGAGGTGACCAGCGTCTTTGCTATGTCTAACAAACTCTAGCCCAACAAACCCTAGCCCAACCGGCTCTCGTTGTATCGCACGATTTCGATCAACCCGTTTTTCAATCTCGTTGTTTCAACCCTGTAGACAAAAGGAGCTGTACACCATGACGACCAAGACCTTCACCGTGCCCAACATTAGCTGCGGCCATTGCGTCCATACTGTCGAGACCGAATTGGCCGACGTGGCGGGCGTGCAGAGCGTCAAAGCCGACGCCGCCACCAAGCAGGTGACGGTGGCTTGGAGCGAGCCTGCGACTTGGGAGAAGATCAAGGCCACCTTGCAGGAGATCAACTATCCCGCGTTGGAGAACTAGGGGCGCGGGTCGCATGGGCGCAGCGGTAGCCGGGTGGGCCGTGCTGCCGCTGCGCTTGTTGTGCGCTAGAAAAAGCGGAGAGGACATCATGTCCGAACAACAATTGACGCTGCCGGTCGTCGGCATGACCTGCGCCAACTGCGTCGCCTCGGTCGAGCGCAACGCCAAAAAGGTCGAAGGCGTAACCGATGCCAGCGTCAACTTTGCCAATGAAAAAGTGACGATTGTCTTTGACCCGGCGCTGGCCGACCCCAGGACCGTCACCACCCACGTGATCGAGCGGGTCAAGCGCGCCGGCTATGACATCCCCACGGCGACGGTGGAACTGCCGCTGCTGGGCATGACCTGCGCCAACTGCGCCAACACGATCCAGCGCCGTCTCAACAAGGTCGACGGCGTGATCGAGGCCACGGTCAACTATGCCAGCGAAAAGGCCACCGTCGAATATGTGCCCGGCGCGGTGACGCGCGACGAACTGGTCGCCGCCGTGCGCAAGGCGGGCTATGATGTGGTCGAACTGGCGGCGGACGCCGCCCCTGAAGACGCCGAAGCCGCAGCGCGCGAGGCCGAGATCCGCCACCAGTGGCGGCGGCTGATCGTGGGCGCGATCTTTACCCTGCCGCTCTTTGTGTTGAGCATGGCGCGCGACTTCGGCTTG
>QEUY01000465.1 GCA_003577365.1 Chloroflexota bacterium
CCGTGGCCGCCCGTTTGCGGACAGGCACGGGGGCCTGTCCCTACCTATGTGAGATCAAGCAAGATAAGCCATCACGGATCAGATCGGAGCCATCCCATGCCCACACCCCAAGTTGCGCCATACGGTTCATGGCAGTCGCCGCTCAGCGCCGCCGATATCTACGCCGATTCGATCCGGCTGCGCGACCTGCGTCTCGACGGCGACACGCTCTATTGGGTCGAGGCGCGGCCCGATGGACGCAGTGTGCTGGTGCGCCGCACGCCCGGCGGCACAGCGGAGGATCTCACCCCGCCCGGTTTCAGCGTGCGCACGCGCGTGCACGAATATGGCGGCGCGGCCTATGTGGTCGACCAAGGCGTGGTCTATTTTGCCAACTTCGCCGACCAGCGGCTCTATCGCCAGCGGCCCGGCCAGCCGCCGGAACTGCTGGCCCCGCAGGAGGGGCTGCGCTATGCCGACGGCCTGGTCGACCGCGCCCGCAGCCGGCTGATCGTCGTGCGCGAGGAGCACATCACCCCCGCAGCCCAACCGGTCAACACACTCGCCGCGGTTGATCTGGCGGACGGGGCGCGCCAGCAGGTGTTAGCACAGGGCTATGACTTCTATGCCTCTCCGCGCCTCAGCCTCGACGGCACGCGCCTGGCCTGGCTGGCCTGGAACCACCCCAACATGCCGTGGGATGGCTGCGAACTGTGGGTAGCAGACGTGCAGCCCGACGGCACATTGGCGGGCCATGCCTTGGTGGCGGGCGGCACAGATGAATCGATCTTCCAGCCTGAATGGGCCGCGGACGGCACGCTCTATTTTGTCTCCGACCGCACGGGCTGGTGGAATCTCTACCGGCTGCGTGGCGATGGCAGCGCCGAGCCGCTGCACCCGCTGGACGCCGAGTTCGGCCAGCCGCAATGGTCGTTCGGCCAGGCCACCTATGCGCTGGAGTCCCCCGGTCGGCTGCTGTGCAGCTATGAGCAGGCGGGCGTCACGCGGTTGGCAAGCTTGGACACACGCAGCCTGGCCTGGACGCCGCTGGACCTGCCCTACGCCGAGTTGAGCGGTCTGCGCGCCGCGCCGGGCCGGCTCTATTTCGTCGGCGGGTCGCCTACCGCGGTGCCGGCCTTGGTGGCGCTGGACCTGGAGAGCGGCGCGACCGAGGTGATCCGCCGCAGCCGCGCCGAGACGCTGGACCCCGCCTTTGTCTCGGCGGCGCAGCCTATTGTCTTCCCCACCCGGCTGCCTGACGGCACGGAGAGTACGGCCTATGCTTATTTCTATGCCCCGCATAACCCGGCCTATGTCGCGCCCGAAGGGGAACGCCCGCCGCTGGTGCTGATGAGCCACGGCGGGCCGACCAGCGCGACCTCGACCGCACTCAGCTATGCCATCCAGTTCTGGACAACGCGCGGCTTTGCTGTGCTCGACGTGGACTACGGCGGCAGCACCGGCTATGGCCGCGCCTACCGCCAACGGCTCAACCGGCAGTGGGGGGTGGTCGATGTGGCGGACTGTATCAACGCCGCAACCTATGCGGTGGATCAAGGCTGGGTCGACCCACGGCGGCTGGCGATCCGCGGGGGCAGCGCCGGCGGCTTTACCACGCTGGCCGCGCTCACCTTCTATGACCTCTTTACCGCCGGGGCCAGCTATTTCGGCATCAGCGACCTGGAGGCGATGGTGCGCGATACCCACAAGTTCGAGTCGCGCTATCTCGACGGGCTGGTGGGGGTCTATCCGGATGAGCGCGCCGTCTATCTGCAACGGTCGCCGATCTATGCGGTCGACCGGCTGGCCTGCCCGCTGCTGGTGCTGCAGGGGCTGGACGACCCGATCGTGCCGCCCAACCAGGCAGAGATGATGGTGGGGGCGGTACGGGCGCGCGGGCTGCCGGTGGCCTATGTGCCCTTTACGGGCGAGCAGCACGGCTTTGTCAAGGCGGAGAACAACCGGCGCGCCCTGGAAGCAGAGTTAACCTTCTATGGACGCGTCTTTGGCTTCGAGCCTGCCGGCGAGTTGGAGCCATTGGCGATCGAGAACCTCTAGTCGAGAACCTCTAGTCGAGAACCTCTAGTCGAGAACTTCTGATCGAGAATTTCTCGATACAGCATTTACGATCACCCTGAATCAGACCCAGAACACTGCATGCTTGGTCCGGCTTGGATCGCACGCAAGCCCGTTTGCCCAAGCTGTGCTATAGTACACAAAGACTCCCCCGACCCTTCTTCTAAACAGCGTACCGATTCGTTCGCTGCCACCACAGGTATCAGGAGGTTTCCATGTCACCGTTTCTGCGCCGGCTCCGAATAGGCGTGTTGCTGCTTGTCCTGCTCCTGGCTGCATGCGCGCCCACGGTTGCGCCGTCCGCGCCCGCCGGCGAGACAGCTTCCGCCACAGACGAGGCCGCCGGCCCCGCCGCGACCCTGCGCATCGGCATCTTGGGCGACGAGTCTACGCTGACCCCCTACACCTATGTGACCGGCTACCCCGGCTGGAACATGCTCATGCTCCAGTATGATTCGCTCTACCAACTGGATCTAGAGGGCGTGCCCCAGCCCTGGCTGGTGAGCGCGGCCAGCACCAGCGACGACGGGCTGACGATCACGCTGGACTTGAAAGAAGGGATCACCTGGCACGACGGTGAACCTTTCAGCGCCGAAGATGTGAAATTCACGTTTGAATATTTCAAGCAGTATGAACGCAGCCGCTTTACCCGCGCTCTGGTCCCCGTGGCCTCGGTCGCGGCAGAGGGCGATACACGTGTGATCATCACGTTATCTGCCCCGGCGCCTTCGTTCGAATTGGGTGCATTGGCCGATGTGCCGATCATGCCCCAACACATCTGGGCCGAGATCACCACGCCCGAAGAACAGCCCTTCGACCCTGCCACCAACACCGGCACCGGCCCCTACAAGCTGGTCGAATATGCGCCCGACCAGTTCTACCGCTTTGAGGCCAACGCCGATTATTTTGCAGGCGCGCCGGCAGTCAACGAACTGGTCTTTGTCAAGTTTGCCGACGATGCCGGGTCGCTGGCCGCGCTGCGCAGCAAAGAGATCGACTTTCGAACCCAGATTATTCCACCGGAGCAGATCGAACCGCTGGCCGCTACGCCTGATATGCAGATCGCCCAGGGGCCGCTCTACACAACCCAGATGCTGGTCTACGACATGACCAAACCGCCCTTCGACCGGCCCGAAGTGCGCCAGGCGATGTCGCTGGCGATTGACCGCCAGGACTTAGCCGATACGATCTATCTGGGCGCGGCCACGCTGGGCAGCGCCGGCTGGATCCACCCGGCCTCGCCGCTGTTTAACGCCGAGGTCGTCACCGAGAGCGACCCCGCCCGCGCCCAGCAAATCCTGGAAGATGCAGGCATTACCGACGGCGACGGCGACGGGGTGCGCGAGCTGGACGGCACGCCGATTTCGTTTGAGTTCCTGGTCAACGGCGCGGACTCGCTGCGCCTGCGCCTGGCCGAGCTGGTGAGCGAAATGCTGGCCGAGGTCGGCATCCAGGCCAATGTCAGCGCCGTGGAACAGGCCACCTGGGAAGAAGCCGTGTGGCCCGGTTTCGACGTGAGCCAGGGGCGCAACTATGAGATGGCGATGTGGGGCTGGTCTGCGCCGGTGCAGGCGGATGCGGTGCGCTTTGGCACGCTGATCCATTCTGACCCGGCCTTTGGCAACCTCAACCTGACCGGCTACGCCAACCCCGAAGCCGACGCGCTGGCCGAAGCGATCGCCACCGAGATCGACGCCGCGGCGCGCGCCGAGATGATCGGCGAGTTACAGACCATTGTGGCGCGCGACTTGCCCTTTATTATGCTGCTCTATCCGGACGGCGCCTATGCTTACAATGCCTCGATCTATGACGGCTGGGCCTTTATGACCGGCCAGGGCGTCTTCCACAAGCTGTCGCTGCTGCCGGAAACGGCGCGACCGTAGATAGTTGGTATGTGGCAGTGGACGGCGTACGCCGTCCATTGCCACATACGCAACCAATTTACGCAACCAATCGCTGCCATGCACACTGCTTCGCGACGGCGGCGGCTGCTTGAGTATTTGATCGTGCTCGCCGTCGCCATCACGCTCAACTTTATGCTGCCCCGGCTCATGCCCGGCGACCCGCTGCGCAACATCGTGGGCGACGGCATCGAACGCATGTCGCCGGAGGAGATCGCCGCC
>QEUY01000466.1 GCA_003577365.1 Chloroflexota bacterium
GCCACATTCCACATCAACACCTCGACGCTCAAAGTCGGTGTCACCACGCTCGCCATGCTGACCAGGATATTGCCATTGTTGTGCCAGGCGAGCGCCAGCGTGACCCCGCGCGAGCCGGGCAAAACCGTGGATCTGCCGTCGCTCGCATCGACAATCACCAGCGTATTGCTCACCCCCGGCGCGGCGATCAGATCCCCCGTCGCATCCACTGCATCCAAGTCGCCCGACAGCGTCAACACCGTGCCTGCTGCAAGCGGCTGGTTGGGGTCGAGCAGGCGCGTCACCGCCCCCGCCTCCACCTGCTCCGACAGCAGCAGACCGGCCTCCAGCCAACGCGCATCCACAATCGGCGCGGGGAAGAGTGCCGTACGCGTGCCCGTCGCCAGTTCGACGATCGCGCCGTAGGGCGCGGGCGTGTCCGGGTCGGTGGTATAGACCAAGGCGCGGTCGTTGGCAGGACTCCACGCTACATCACAGCCGCTCTGCCAAGGGGTGGCGTACTCCTGGGGCGGGCGCTCCATCGTCCAGACCACCAACACGCAGTCCTCGCGCAGCGCCGCCACCGTATCCGGCCCCAGCCAGTGCGCGCGCCGGATCGGAGCGACCGTATAGGCGGCGCGATGATAATGCGCGCTGCAGAGCGGCGCGCTGCCCGCATCGCCGTCCGCGCAGAGCGGACGCCCCTCGGCGTCAAACACATCCCAGATGCGCATGCTGCCATCCGACGAAACCGAAAGCAGTTGGGCGGTTGCCCCGTGCCGCCACTCGACGGCGACAATATCCATGTCGGCGCGCCGCGAATGGCCGAACAACTCCAGCACATGCTGCGGCGGCCTGCCCCGCGCCATCGGCGTCGTGTCCCATATGTGCAGCCGGTTGTCCTTGTCACCCGTCGCCAGATAGGGGGAATACCAGCCCGCGGCCACGACCGTCGCCTCCAGGTCGAGCGCCTGCGCCAACGGCGGTTCTGTCGCCAAATTCCAGACCGTGTTGCGCCCTTCGTCGACCGTGACCATCAGCCGCGCGTCGCCATCCCAGAAAGGCAGGTCATGGCGGCTGGACGCGGCGGCAGCAACCGTATAGGTATAGAGCGGCGTACCCTCCAGCGACATGCGCGTCACCGGCCCATCCTGCCCCCACACCAAAAACGTCTTGGACAGCGTGCCCGTATCAAAGATCAGCCCCCCCACGCGGCTGCCATGCTCGGCCTCCGCCACCAACGCCCCCCGGCTCGCCGACCAGACATGCACCGACCCGCGCGCGCTGGTGACCAGGTGATCGTCGTCGGCGGACCAGGCCACCATCTGGGTAGCCCAGGCATGGTCGGCGACAGGCTCCCCGACCATCTGGCGCAGCCGGTTGTCCCACAGCACAATCTGCTGCGTATCGTCATAGGCCGCCAGCCAGCGGCCCTGCGGCGACCACTGCGCCGCCTGCACCTTGCCCGCCAAGACGGCGATGGCTTCAGGTGGGCTTGGAGGCCGCCACAGCCACAGCCGGCTGCCGGCGCAGACCGCGATTTCCCCCCCTGCCGGATGCCAGACGGCGCACAGCACGCGGTCGGGAAATTGCTGTTGGGCTGCGACCCGCCCATCCTGCCAGACCATTACGCCCTTGACGGCGTAGGCGAGCAGCTTCGAGCTGTCGACCGGGTTCCAGTCGATCCCCGTCATGCGCGTGGTCGTCAACACCGCGGCTTGCTGTAGATGGGGCAGATAGGGCAGCACCTTTAGTCCGGTGTCGTCCGCCAGCGCGATCTCGCCGTGGGCGATCTTCAACGGCTCCAGGACGATCCGCTCCGCCGGCGCTTGGTATTCATTCTCCAGGCTCGACTGCAGCGCGCGGCTGAGGGCAAATTCGGCGGCGGCGAGATAGGGGCGCGGCTGTTCGGCGCTGGGCAACGCGTCCAACGCCAGTTGGATCGCCGCCACCGGGTCTTCCGTCAACTGCTGTTCGCTCAACGTGCTCAACAGGCGCGACTGCTCGCGCAAGGTCACCCGGCGCAGCAGTTCGGAGCGCAGCGCCGCCGACGACGCTGCCAGCGCAAGCAGCGCCAGGGCGGCTATCACGACCAGGCCCAGCCGCCGGCGGCGGCGATGATGGCGCACGCTCGCTTCGGCAAACCGCACCTCCTGTGCGTTCATCCAGTGCGTGGCACGCACCAAGATCAGTTCCAACAGCGCGCTGCGCTCGGCGCTGCTCCAGAGCAAGGCATCTGCCTCGCGGCCAGACACCGAGAAAAAATCCTGCGCTTGCTGCCACAGCGCCGCCCACCAGTCCCGGCGCGGCCTGCTGGACGCGTCCGGGGCTGTCAGGCTCGCCCACTCTTGCGCCGCCTGTGTCATGCGCCGCTGAAAGGTCAGGCTGTCGGGCTTCTGCTGCTCCTCGCGGATCCAACCGCTCAGTCGCGGCCAACTCAGCACCAGCGCATCATGCCCCGGCTCATAGTATGGGCCTTGGGCATCGGCGTCGGTCACGACCAGCCGCTCTTGCCGCAGCCGCGCCAGCATCCACGCCACCCGTTCATTTTCAGCGATGTCGGCATAGACCAGTTCTGTCTGATAGACGCGCCGCCGTGCCGTGGCGTGCTCCACCGCCACCATGCGCAGCATCACGCGACGCAGCGTGCGCCGGTGCAGCGGGTCAAGCGCCTCGTACAGCGACTCGGCCCGCTGCCGGATCGCGCCCGTGACGCCGCCCAGCGCCTGATAATCTTGCCGGGTTAGGGTGCGGTCCAGGATCTGGAGCACACGCTGCGCCGCGTCTTGGCGCTGCAGATAGCGCACATACATCTCACTCAACGTGAACGACAGCAGCGGCAGCGCGCCGGGCATCTGCGCCACCTCCGCAATGATCTCATCCACCAGATCCGACGGCTCAAAGCGCAGCCCCAGGCTGGCCGCGGGTTTGACGATCACCTCCCGCAGTTCCGCCGCATTCAGCAGCGGGACGACAAAACGTGCGGCAGGCTGCCAATAGGGGCGCAGGTCGGGACGGTCGAACTGCGGCTCAAAATCGGAGCGCAAGGTAAAGACCACGTGCAGCCGCTCCGGCAGCGCCTCCAGCGCGCGCACGATCTGCCGCAAGAACAGGTCGCGGCGGGCAGGCGCATCGCCCATCGTAAACAGCTCTTCCAACTGATCCACCACCAACAGCACCTTATCCGGAACTGGTTGATTTGGAGAGGATTGGCCTGAAGATGACGGGCCTGTACGCTGCAGCGTCTCTCGCAGCGCCTCGCCCAGCGCCGCGGGACGGGCCGCCAGCGTGACGCCCCGCGCTGCGCACCACTCGCCCAACGTCTCGCCCGACGGCAGCCGCAAGGTCTCCAACGTAGCCAGCGGCGACGTGCCGGGGCGAATGACGTCGAGCAGATGCCAGCGGACATCGCGGCGCGCTCGCAGCCGCGGCAGCAGCCCCGCCTGCACCAGGCTTGTCTTGCCTGCGCCCGACGCGCCCAGCACAATCGTCAGCGGCCGTTTGGGGAGATCATCTGCCAGTTGGCCGGCCAGCGCCTCGCGGCCAAAGAAGAGCGCCCGATCTGCTTCGCTGTACGATTTCAGACCCAAGTAGGGGTTGTCATCCGGCTGGAGTGGCGGCGTCGGGGGCAGGTTCAGCGGGTGGCCGGGGTTGAGGAACAGGTACTGCCCGCTCTGCTCAGGCCGCACCCGCCACAACATCGGCGTCTGATTCTGCGCCCCCAACCCATCGGCAAAACGCACCTCCAAGTAGGCGATGAGTTCCGAGGCCAGGATCACCCCGTCCCCATCTGGTTTGGGCAGGATATCGGCCTGGCCGCCCAGGGCCGCCAGCAACCCCGCGGCAAAGGGCGAATGCTCGTCGCCGTTCTCGCGGCTGCCGAGCGCATAGCCGCCGGCCACATCCAGGGCACGCTGGTTATACCAGGCCGAGGTCAACACCTGCCAGGTCGGGCTGTCGACATAGTGGGCAAACCGCTCGCGGTAGAGCACCGAGTCCGGCACCAGGTCAGTCTCGCGACCCGATGCCCAGCTAAATGCGCCGGCAAAGCAGCAGTCGAGGATCACCAGCAGATGGTGATAGCCCAGATTTGCCAGCGCCGTGGAAAGCTCCTGCATGGACAGATAGCTGTCGCGGTTGTCGCGCTGCGCATCCTGCGGCAGCAGAAAGCCTTCCGGCCCGCCCTTCCCCGGCAGCGTGCGGCAGCCGCTGATGCAACAGCGTTCGCAGCCCATCCAGCGTCGCCCGGCGCTCCGTTCGCAGATAGATCGGGAAATAGCCGTGCTGTTTGCGCAGCGCCAGCGCCAGCGCGATCGCGTCACACACCGGCGTGCGCAGGCTGGGAATGCCATTTTGATAGGCATTGATGCCGACGATCACGGCGCGGCTGTGGGCAAACTCCTGCATTCTCGCTCCTACCACGCGCCCCCTACCCGCTTTGCACAGGGGCCGGGGGCGCAACGGGCAGCGGGCGCACCACACTGTAGGCGATCTGCCCGGTTACCCAGTCGGGGAACCGCTCCCCCGCGCCGCCCTCCTCTGTGTCGCGCAGTTGCAGCCGCTGGAGATGGCGGTCCAAGGAACCTGCGGGCTGGGGGAGGCTGCGCGTGCCGAGCGGGCGCGGGGCGTCGAGACTCGGCTGATTCAACAGCGAGGGGTCAAATTCCGTCGTGCTGGCGATCACCTTGAGGATATCGCGGCGCTCGGTAATGCCCTGCTGCCAGAGCGCGTCGGGCACGCGGCCATAGAGTGCACGCGTCATTGCCTCCTGGCCGGGGGCCAGCCGCACCAGCGCCGGAAAAAGCCCCGTGGAGACCGCATAGCTTTCGCTCAAGGAGACCAAGGCGCAATATAGCACCTCACTCCAGCGGTTTCGCAGCCGCACTCGAAACACCGGCTGTTCCCAACCGGCGCCGCGCGCTTGGTAGATCAGCCGCAGATTGCCCGGCGGCAGCTCGCGCCCGCCCATCACCAGGCTAATATCGATAGCATCGCTTGGGATGCGGCTGGTCGGGTTGCGCAGCTCCGCCGTCTGGGTCCAGCGCGCGATATGCTCCAACCGGTCGATCGCCTGCTGGGCCGTGGCGGGCGTATAGCCGGCGATCTCCCCCACCAGCGCACGCCCATCTTGGGGCCGGGCAATGATATACTCGCCGTTCTGCGCCAACAGCCGCAGTTGCGGCTGCCCGGCGGCCTCATGTACATCGACCTCACGCACATCGACCTCACGCACATCCCCTCCAACGTCACCGTGAAGCGCGGCAGGGGCAGCCCGATCACCAACGCCTTATAGGTCGCGCTCGTGTCGGGCGGCTGCGCCATCTCCAGCGCGAGGCGGCTCAAGTGGGGCTGCACCTCGGTGACGCGGCCCTGCCCCACCCTGGCCGCGACCAGGCGCAGTTCATCAGGGCCTGCCGTCATGGGGAAGAGCGCCACTGTCGTGGTCTCATCGCCGCTCGGCGGCACAATGCCATGCACCGCGCCGCCGTCCATCACCCAGCCCAACAGCCGGTCATAGCGCACGGTATAATAGGCCGCCGGCGGGCGCAGCGCGCCGCCCAGGAAGGGCCGGCGCAACTCGTCCGGATCCAGCGCCTCAAACTGCGGGGTCTGTTCCAACGCATGGGCCAACACCAAAGCTTGGGTCTGCTTATACAGGTCTTGATAGGTCGTGGCGTCGCCGGCATTTTCCAAAGTCGCCAGCAGATAGTTGGTGAAGATGCCGCCGGGTGCACCGCCGAACTCGACCTCTTTGGCGGTTTCGTCGGCGCGGCACGCGGCCAACAGCACATGCGGCACATCCGCCGGGCCATGCCAGCCGCTCTCCCCCTCGGGCCGCGCCTCGCTTGCGCCCCGCGTCCCGGCCAAGAGATAGCTGGTAAA
>QEUY01000467.1 GCA_003577365.1 Chloroflexota bacterium
GTGCCTAGAGTGAAAGCAGGAATTGAATGAGGTCGTCCACTTCCTGCTGATCTAGCTCCAGCTTGAAGAGCGTGTTGTAGTGCTGGACGACTTCTTCCAAGGTGGCAAAGCGGCCATCGTGGTAAAAGCCACCCTTTGTGTGCGCCCACAGGCCCTTGAGCGGCGGCGTGCGATAGAGTTCATCTGGAGAGCGTTTGGCTTGAAAATCGTCGATGCCTATTTCCTGCGCCGAATGCATGCCGAACCCGGGTTCTGTGTAGAGCGGCGGCACATGGCAGCCGGAGCATGCCGCGGCGCCGTTGAACAGTTTTTCCCCGCGTGTGGCCGCCGCCTGGTCAAAGCTGCCTTTGGGCGGCTCGGGCGCGGGCAGCGAGAGTTGATAGTAGTGCAGCGCCGGCAGCTTGGGCGTGACCAGATCGGGGGAGTTGCGGATGTTCCAACTGCCGGATTGCACGGCCAACCGGTACTTCTCCGGGTCGTTGAGCCGTGGGTCAAAGAAGCTGCCGCGCCCGTGCATCTGGGTGACGGCCACATACGCGTTCCAGTAGGGCACCGATCCCCAGCCATTCCAGGTGTGCAAGTTGACGCCCGCCAGCCCCAACGCCGGAGGAATCAGGGTCGCCGCCGGTTTGCCGTCGGGGCGAAAGGCCTTGCCGTCCTGGTTGAGTTGGGCATCATACTTGCCCGGCCCCCAACTGTTGAGCACCATGCGCACTGTCTCATCGTCGACGCCCAGCAGGTCGGTGACAGGCTGCAGATTGGGCGCAAGCGCCACGATGGCCCCCACGTTGAGATCGCGATTGGCCCACCCGTCGAGCCGTTTGCCGATGCCCGGCGCAAACGAATCGTCCACCTGAGAATGGCACAGGGCGCAGGTAATGCCCACCGATACCAGGTTACCCTCCTGGTCGAACAAGCCCTGCACGCCGACGACCGCGTTGAGGCTGAGGAGCGCCACGGTCGTCGCCGGGTCGTCTAGGTTGATCTCTTCGGACTTGAGCGCCTTTAATACCTCTTCGGGCAGCGCCTCCACGTCCACTTTCAGCCCGACGCCCAAAGCCGTTCGAGGGCTGACGCCAGGCCCCACGCCGCCCAACTTCGCGCCCTTGATGGCCTCATGCAGGCGCAGCGTATCGCCCCAATAGGCCTCGTCGCCAAACGTGTCATAGCGAAAGATCGAGCGCCCTTGGTCAAACAGCACGCGCGCGTTATGCGCCGCGCTCTGATCAAACCCGGTCTTGGCAACAGTCGCCACCGCGCCGAGCAAGAGAAGGGGCAGAAACAAGAGCCACATGCGAGGCCTGAGCCGCTTTAGGGTGTCCATCTTGGTTCCTCTCGTCTAGATAGTATCTGGGTAACACCCACTGCCCGCGGGGGGAGCATGATCAAGGTTTGTTCAACCCTTCGCTCAGACGCGCCAGGGCCAGCGCGCCCAACGACAGGCCAAAATCGCGCAGCGCCACGTCGAAGAAGCCGGGGACCAACAGCAGGTTGAGGATGATCCCCCAGAGCCAGACGGCGACGAGATAGCCGCCAAAGCGGGGGCGCAGCAGGACGACGATGCCCGCCACGATCTCGACGACGCCGACGATGTACATAAAGACATCGCCGCTGAAGGGGAGGAGATTCAGCACAGCGGGGGCGATGTAGCTGCTCCAGTCCACCAGCAGGTTGGTGAACTTGTCTAGCCCGGCGATGACGGGCGCAACGAAGAACGCCAGGTGCAACAACGTATAGGCCTGCTGCACCGCCTTATCCTGCTGCGCATGCACACTTTGTCCGATGGTTGTAGTAGCCATTTCCTTGGGTCTCCCTTTCTGAATAGAAGCTGAACTGGGTTGAAGTTGAACTGAGTTGAGCTTGCCGGCCTGAAACCACTTGGACTGGAAAAATCGATCCCTCGCGAGAACTTTGGAACCACCCGGCAGCTTACGATTCGCCGCCGGACGGGAGTCTGGCTGAAACGTTGCCGCTCGAGAGCAAATCGCGCATATAAGCCAGCCAACTGCGTGCGCTTTTTGGCCCGGCTGCGGCCAGGGCCGCGTGGGTCTGAGGGGTCAAATGGGCGTCGAGCTGCGCGCCGACCTCCTGCAGCATGGCGGCGAGCGCGATGCTGTGCCGGATAAACCAGGCCGTCATGTTGACCAGCAGCCGCTGGCGTGAACGCACCGTCGAGGCCTCGCCGCGCGCCGTGACCTCCCCTACCAGCACGGCCTCCTCGTCGGGAACCAACATCAGCCAGCGCGAATCCTGCGTGTCGACCACTTTGTTGCGAAAGATGCGGCCGCGACAGCCGCCACATTCCGCCGGGCATGCCGCCAGACACAAGGTGGTGATGTCGACGGCGCGCGCTTCGGCGCCGGCAAAATCACTCGCCAAGGCGCGCGCCTCGTCCGGCCAGGTGGCGACCAGCAGGTCGCGCTTGGCATCCTTGAGCACGGCACGCGCGTGGGCGAGCAGATGTTCATACCCGTGGATATGCCAGACATAGCCCGCGGTATCCGGGCGGCTGACGGCGCGCAGGCTCTGCTTGGCCGTGTCGAGCGTATGCTTGAAGCGATGCGCCATCGCATCCAGCAGTTCATCCGGCGCAACGGGCAGATAGCGGGTGCTGTCGCCGTCTTCGGCGCGTATGACCGCGCCCCGCTCCTCCAGCTTCTGCAGCACGACATAGATATTCGCCCGCGGGATGCCGGAGACCTTGGCCAGCTCATAGCCGCTGACGGGGTGGTACTGGAGCAGCGCATGGTAGGCGCGCGCCTCATATTCGGTAAAGCCTAACTCCTGTAGTTGCTCAAGCGCATCGGCCATTGTCGCTCCCTTCAAATTAGTAGTTGTCTGTATAGCTACTAGTATAACGATGTAAGAATCGATTGGCAAGTTGGATTTCATCCAATTTGAGGAATCAACTGAATGGGTCAAAAAGCAGGGTAGGATCGAGCGGGCAAGCCGTCGACAGGGGATGCGCGTGAGTGGTATGGGGAGCGGTGAGAATCGCGGGGATGTAGAGGCCGCGCGCAACTGCCAGGCCGTCAACGGCCTGGCAAAAGAACAACGCCCGGTCAAGCGGGCTTGCCGCGGCGCGACGTTGGCGCAAGGCGGCGGCGTAACGCCCTACGCAGAAATGCCGCTCTCCTAAGCCCCCTTCCAGGGGGCGTCGTCCTTTATAGCCCGGAGGCTTTAGCTCCGGGCGACCCCGGGCGTGTGGGCGCAGATACAGCGTCGCCCCAGCCGCCGCCGCCAGGCGTTTCGATGCGCAGCCGGTCGCCGGGGGCCAGCCGCCGCGTGAACTTGGAGGGGAGTTCTTCCTCGCGCCCGTCGGCGTGGATCAGCAAATTGCGCCCCGCCGCGCCGGGTGCGCCGCCCGCCAGCCCCCAGGGGGCCACGGCGCGGCGTTCGCTGAGCATGGTCACCGTGGCCGGCGCGCTGAAGAGATATTCGCGCACGATGCCGTCGCCGCCGCGCTGCCGGCCCGCGCCGCCGCTGCCCGCGCGCAGCGCATAGCGCACCAGCCGGAAGGGGAAAGCCATCTCCAGCGCCTCGATGGGCGTGTTGAGCGTGTTGGTCATATGCACCTGCACCCCGCTCAGCCCGTCGCTTTGGGCCGAAGCGCCCATGCCGCCGGCGATGGTCTCATAATAGGCATAGGGCGTGCCGTCGCCGCGCTGTCCGCCGATGGTCAGGTTGTTCATCGTGCCCTGGCTGGCGGCGGGGATGCGGTCGGGCAGGGCCTGGGCCAGCGCGCCCAGCACCACGTCGGTGATGCGCTGCGAGGTTTCCACATTGCCCCCGGCCACAGCCGCAGGCGGGCGCGCGTTGACCACACAGTTGTCGGGCGCGACCACACGCACCGGCGCAAAACAGCCCTCGTTCATGGGCACGGCATCGCCCACCAGACAGCGCACGACATAATAGCAGGCCGACTGCGCGATGGCGATCACGGCGTTGAGCGAGCCATGCATGACGCCCGCCGTGCCGCTGAAGTCGAAGGTCACCTCGTCGCCTGCGATCTGCGCCGCCACACGGATCGGCACAAAGGCGACCTGGCCCTCCTCCACCCATTCCAGCACATCCTCAAAACGATAGACGCCGTCGGGCCAAGCGGCGATGGCGGCGCGCGTCAGCCGCTCGCTGTAGGCGCGCAGGTGGTGGGCGTACTCCATCACCAGA
>QEUY01000468.1 GCA_003577365.1 Chloroflexota bacterium
GCCTCTTGACCGGGGTGACGGTCAACCGCCCGCGCAGCTTCTAGGGCGCGCCTAGGGCGCGCAAGGTATGCCGTCCGCTGCGCAAATGCGAAAACTTTTCGCATTTGCGCAGCGCCAGCTTTCGCTTTCTTCCTCACTTTCTTCCTCTGGCCTTTGCGCCCTCCGCGCCCTTTGCGGTGAAATTTCTGCCCCCTTACCAACTCCACGGTCAGCCCGCGGGCAGCGCCGCCAGCACGGCCAGCAGCTCGCGCTCGTCCACCGGCTTTTCCAAAAACGCCGCCGCCCCCAACGCCAGCGCCAAGGGACGGGCACGCAGGATCGAGCAGATGACCACCGGGATCGCCTGCGTCTCCGGGTGGTTGGTCAGACGCTGCAGGATCTCCCAGCCATCCTGCTCCGGCAGCATCAGGTCGAGCACGATCGCCCGCGGGCGCAGCCGGCTCGCCAAGCGCAGCGCCTCGCGCCCGCTTTGCACCGCCACCGTCTGATAAGCGGCCTGCTGCAGATAGCGCTGGTAGAGCGCCAGCATATCGCCGTTGTCGTCGACCAAGAGGATCGTGCGCCGCGGCACGCTGGGCAGCCGCAGCCGATAGCCAAAACCGCCCGCCGCGGCGTCCAGCGGCTCCAACGCGACCCCTTGCAGTCCGGCCAGCTCATACAGCGTCGCCAGCGGCTCGCCGCGCCGGGCCGCGGCCAGGTCGGGCGGCGCGCCGTCTCCGCTGACGGCCCCTCTGACGGCCACCAACTCCACGGTCTGCTGCTCTTCTTCGAGCTGCACCCGCACCTGGATCTCGCCCGTCGCCAACTGCTCGCCCAGATAGCTCAGCACGCCGAGCAGGAGCTGGCGCAGCAGCGTGCGGTCCAGCGGCAGCGGCGGCGCGGCGGGGGGCAGCTCCAACGTCAGACGCAGCCCCTGGGCGCGGGTCAGTTCGCGCGCCAAGTCGATCACGCCGGCCAGCACTTCGTCGAGGCGCGCCGCTTGGGCAAAGTCGTGGAACTGGGCCACTTCGGCGCGCAAGAGCGCCTGACGGGTGGCCAGGCCCGGATCAGCGTCCCCGGCCTCTGTATTCCCGATGTCTGTATTTCCGGTGGGCGGGGCAGCCGCTGCGCCGCCATAGCGCTGCCATAAAATCGAGGCCACGGCTTCGAGCGCGCTGTCATGTTCGCGATAATAATGGCGCTGGCTGATTGCTAGCGCATCGGCCACCGCTTTCGACGCCAGCCCCTCGGCATAGCGCAGCGCCAGCAGCCGGTGGCGCCGCTTCTCACGCCCGTCCTCCGGGGCCTGGTAGCCGGGGTCGAGTTCGTCGATCAGCCCCAGGAGCACGTCGTGCAGCAGCCACGCCTTCTTTTTGCGCGGCACGCCGGCCTGCGGGGTCACCAGGTCGGTCAGCGCATGCGTGCGCAGGTAGACCAGGTCATAGATGTGCAGATAGGCATCCGCTACCTGGTTGACAAATCCATCCGGCTGCATTGTTGCCTCCCAGTCGCCCCTGCCTGACCCTGAGCCGCCCCTCATCTGACCCAGAAGCCGGCGCATGGCAAAGGCTGTCACGCCTATGGCACTCCAGACGTAGTTTGGCCGCGCCGCGGCTGCTACAATCGACAGCAGCCCAGGCGCTGCCACGCAAGAGCATAGCACACGTCACGCCGCCTGGCGACCCGCAGCCCTGCGCCGCGGCCAGGCGGCTCTAAGGAGATGCCCATGTCCGACGCCACCCAGCCCCCACCCGCCCCCCTGCGTTCGTCGCTGCACTCGCCGGCGCGCGCCGCCGTGATCGGCTGCGGCGGGATGGGGCGCACCCATGTCCATGCCCTGGCGACCTTGCCCGCCGTGACCTTGGTGGGCATCGCCGATGTGCTGCCGGCCAACCTGGCGCGCGCCGGCGATGAGGCCGGTCTGCCCGCCGGCGCGCGCTACCTCGACGCCCAGCGGCTGCTGGACAAAGCACGCCCCGATTTCGTCGTCATCGCCACCCAGGCCCCGCAGCATGCCGCCCTCACCATCGCCGCCGCCGAACGCGGCATCCATATCTTGTGTGAAAAACCGCTGGCGCTCAACCTGGCCGAGGCCGACGCCATGCTCGCCGCCTGCGCGCAGCACGGCGTGCTCTTGGCCGTCAACCATCTGCGCCGCGTCACCCCCGCCAGCAGCGTGGGCCGCGACCTGATCGCCGCCGGCGCCATCGGCGAAATCTTGGCCGTCGACATCCACGACAAGGGCGGTCGTCCCGTGGGCAACACGCTGATGGAGATGGCGACCCACTATTTCGACGAGGCGCGCTTTCTACTCAGCCGCACGCGCCTGGGCGAGGCTGGGCACGGCGGGGCTGAGCGCGGCGACGGCCACGGTCACGACCTGCGCGCCGACGAGGTCGAATGGCTCTTTGCTCGGCTGACCACAGGGCTGAGCGCGGCCGCCCATGCCGCCATGCCCGCCGAGATCGTGCCCAGCCAGGTGGCCAAACCGACCGACCGCGACTGCGGGCTGGTGTTGGGCGAGCGCGGCACGGTCGTGATCGGGCTGGCGGGCGGCGTGCAGGCCGTGGCGCGCTTCCACAACCTGCCCCAAGCCGACGCCCGCTACGACGGCATCGACGTGATCGGCGCCGAGGGCGCGCTGGCCGTGCGCGGCGGCATGGTCAAGCGGCTCTTCCGCCGCCGCGGCCATACCTTTGCCGAGCATGACCCCTGGCAGCCGGTCGAACTGCCCGGCCATGACGACTACTTTGCCCAGACCGACCGTACCGCCGGGCGCTATCTCTGCCAGCAGATGGCGCTCGACCTGATCGCCGCCGTGCGCGAGGGCCGCCCGCATGTCGCCAGCGGCCGCGACGGCCTCGTCGCCCTCGAACTGTTGATGGCGACCTACGCCTCGCACCGCCGCAACGCGCCCGTCTCACTGCCCCTGGCCGACCGCCGTCACCCGCTGGAGGTCTGGCAGCAGGAGGCGGCCCGATGAGTACTTATCGCGCCGCCGTGCTCGGCCACACCGGCCGCGGCAACTACGGCCACGGGCTGGACATCGCCTTTGTGGGCATCCCGGACATCGAGGTCGTGGCCGTGGCCGACCTCGACCCGGCGGGCCGGGCACAGGCCCAGGCGCGCACCGCCGCGCCGCGCGCCTATGCCGACTACCGCACCCTGCTCGCCGAGGAACGCCCCAATCTGGTCGCCGTTGCGCCGCGCTTTGTGGGCCAGCGCCTCGCCATGGTCGAGGCCGCGGCCGCCGTGGGCGCGCACCTCTATGTCGAAAAACCGCTGGCGGCCACGCTGGCCGAGGCCGACGCCATGCTCGCCGCCTGTGCGCGCGCCGGGGTCAAGCTGGCCGTCGCCCACCAAGGCCGGCTGCACCCCGTCACGCTGCATGCGCTCGACCTGGTGCGGCAAGGCGCGATCGGACGCCTGCGGCTGATCCGCGGCTATGGCAAGATGGACGCGCGCGGCGGCGGCCAAGACCTGATGATCCTGGGCACGCATGTGCTCGACCAGATGCGCCTCTTTGGCGGCGATGCCGCCTGGGTCAGCGCCGAGCTGCTCGACGGCGCCCGCCTCACCACCCAGGCCGACGTGCGCCCCGGCGACGAGGAGATCGCGCCCATCGCCGGCAACGGGCTGCGCGCTACCTTTGGCTTTGTCGGGCCGAACGGGGCCGGCGGTGTGGTGGGGCTGTTTGAATCGTTCGCCCACTTGGGCCGCGGCGAGGAGCTCTTTGGCCTCGACCTGGTGGGCGAAGCTGGGCAGTTGTCGCTGCGCGGCGGGCTGACCAAACGGCTGCTGCGCTACCCGCGGCCCTATGTCATCCCCGGCATGGAGGGCGACCGCTGGGAGCCGGTCGCCACGCCGGGCGTGGCGCCTGGCGACGTTCCCGATGCATGGCTCCCTAACACAGGGCTTTCCGACGCAGGGCAGGGGAGCCGGATCGACGAACGCGCGCTCTTCCAGCGCGCCAATCAGCGGCTGGTGCGCGACCTGCTCGACGCCATCGCCCACGACCGCGAACCAGCCAGCAGCGGGGAGCGCGCCCGCGCCGCGCTCGAGCTGATCCAAGCCATCACCGCCGCCCATGTGCAGGGCGGGCGCATCGCCCTGCCGCTGGCAGCGCGCACCCACCCTTGGGCGCGAGCATAGACACTCGCTTCTTCCCTACTGCACGCTGACCCGCTG
>QEUY01000469.1 GCA_003577365.1 Chloroflexota bacterium
GCCAAAGACGCCCGCTACGGCCAGAATGGGCAGCAGCATCAGCAGCGGAATCCCGATCAACTGTAGCGCAGGGAGCATTATACGCCGCTTAAAGGGCGGCGGCTGGGGCGGCTGTGGGGGTTTTGGTTGAGCAGACATAGGCGCGATCCTCCTGATTGTCTCTAGATCGCCTTAGGTGGATCGAGCATAATCGCGTCTCCCGCGCCTGGCATCCGATGGATATAGCCCGCCTGGATAGGTTTTAAGGTATATTTTTGGATAAAGCAGATTTCACGCGGTTGCGTCGAGTGGTATAATTTTTGCTCGCGCTCGTTTTGTTCCGGTGGATGAACCCTGCAGCAGGTATATAGGCGAAAGTAAAATGACCGGCACTTGTATTCCCCCTTATCCCTTGCGGTACGCAGAGGGCAAGGGGAGATAAAGTGCCGGTCACTGTATCTGGCGTTAGTTTACCAGCCGACGGCCTAGCCTCTAGGCAAAGACCTTTTCCTGCGTCCACTCCAGTTCCAGCTCGGCCAGCTTGCCGGGTGTCGGCACGCCGCCTTCATCCCAACCGGCCATCTGATAGTAGGTCTGGCGTGCCTGGAAGAACTCATCCTCGTCGAGCGCCACCCCTTCGAGCGAGCCGTTCTGCAGCGGCTCAAACATGCGCCGCGGCAGCACATCGTCCGCCGCGGTGAAGCCTTCGCGCAGGTTAAAGAGGCGTGACATGGTGTTGGCGCGCTCGCCGACCTTTACCAGTTCCCAGGTGGTCATGTCCCAGCCGGTGGCGGCGTTGATAAAGTCGCGCAGCGCGCTCAGCTTGAGCGCGCCGATCGGCATGCCCACAAAGTCGCACATGCCGATGCTGTTGTACAGGTTCCAGACGGCCTGGGCATAGAAGAAGGCGCGCACCTTCTTGGCGCTCAGGTCGCGGCGCTCCATCGGCTCCAACAGCCCGACTTCGCTCAGCCCGCTGTCCATCACGCCCAGCCCTTCAAACGACGGGTCGTGGATGGCTTCCATGTGGTCGGCGCCGGTGGGCGAGAGCGAATAGGCCAGCGCCAAGCTCACCTTGCCGCGCGGTTCGTGCATGGGCAGCTCCTGCCCCTTGCAGTGCAGCGCAAAGCGATCTGACCCCTTGCCGATCTTCTTCGCAGCGCGCTTGACGCCGTCGGCCAAGATATCGCCCAGGCCCTCACGGTGGGCGATCTTGTGGATCATGGCGATCATGGCGTCGGCGTTGCCAAAGCGCAGGTCGATGCCGCCGGTGTCGGCCTTGGTCAAAATGCCGTTCTCATAGCATTCCATGGCAAAGGCGATGGCGACGCCAGTGGAGATGCCGTCGAGCACATAGCGGTTGACCCACTGCGAGGCTTCGGCCACCGCCGCCAGGTCGCCCACGCCGCACAACGACCCCAGCGCGCCGATGATCTCATATTCCATGCCGCCGTATTTGGGCGATACGCCGCGCTCCGGCACTTCGACTTCGCGCTTGCATTCGACCAGACAGGAATAGCAGGTGCCGCGGTTGGTCAAGATCGTCTCCGACATGGTCACGCCGGAGATCGCCTTGGCGTGCTCGAAGGAGCCGTCGCGGAAGTTGCGCGTGGGCAGGATGCCGTCGCGGTCGAGCGAGCCGATGCCGCCGGCGGTGCCGTGCAGGTGCATGCCGTCGTGTTCCTTGTCATAGTGATCGCGGAACCACTGCACGACTTTCTTTTGCCCTTCGCGATCTTCCGCCCCCACGCGCTCGCGGCCGCGCGTGACAATGGCCTTGAGGTTCTTGCTGCCCATCACCGCGCCCAGCCCGGCGCGGCCATGGAAGTGGCGCAGTTGGTTGACGATGGCTGAATAGAGCACGCCGTTTTCGCCCGCCACGCCGGTCTGCACCACACAGATGCGGTTGTCGCCCAACTCCTCCGCCAGCCCATCCTGTACTTCGCCCGCCAGTTGGCCCCAATAACGGGCGGCGTCGCGGAATTCACAGGTGTTGTCGTGGATGTAGAGATAGGTCGGCTTGGCGGCGCGCCCGTGGATGATGATGCCGTCAAAGCCGGTGCGCTTTAGCTCCGGCCCCCAATAGCCGCCGGCCTCGGACTCGCCAAAGCCACCGGTCAGGGGCGACTTGCCCGCGGCGCTGTAGCGGTTAGCGCCGGAGAGGGGCAGGCCGTTGATCACGCTGGTCATCAAGATTAGGTTGTTGTCGGGGCCGAGCGGGTCCACGCCGGGGGGCATGTCGCGCAGCATAAAATAGGTTGCCAGCGCGCCGCCGCCCAGATAGCGGCGATAGATCACTTCGTCGGGCGATTCGGTCCACCAGCGTTGTGCGGCCAAATCCACATGTAATATCTTGCCGTTGTAGCTCTGCGGCATGGGGTGTCCTCCTAGTGAGAGCGCGGAAGCATGAAAATCAGGATGAATGGAAGCATGGTACAAACGTTGTGGATCACATGGGTGTCGCTACAGGTATTGTTGATGCGTGTGCCTACAGGCATGGCCCGCACAGCCCAGCACCCAAGCGCGGCGCGCGGCTGCATGAGCCGATCTCTTCCATTATGGCATCCAAACTCAGCGCGGCCATGGGACAAACGTCAGGGATTCGGGGGGACAGGTTCACCCTGTGCGAGACAAACGTGCGTTCATCCCGCGCAGGGGCGCGACCGGCAGCGGGGCCGGCACAGGATGAACCCGCAGAATAGGGTCAGTCCGGTTGAGACCAGGCAGGGCTGTGGCTCTCCGCCGGGCGCTGCATTCCGGCCATATAATAGAGTCCGGCTGCCCCCATAAACGCCAGCGCCGACCAGAAGACAAAGGGCAGGTTGGGTGAGATGGCGGCCAGGCTGTTGCCGAGCGGCGGCGCGATGGCGGTTGCCAACATCGAGAGCGTGGAGGTCAGACCGGCGGCAGTGCCGGCCCAGCGCGCGCCTACCCCCGGCTGCTCGATGATGTAGGTCATATAGACGCCCATAAAGCCGTCGCGCACCATGCCGGCGAACATGACCGTCACCCACACCGCCGGGCCGGAGACCATCGCCAGCAGCCCGATGCCGGTGGCGATGATCAGGCCGGCGACGAGCAGGATTTGCCGGCGTATACCTAGGTGGTCGGAGAGGAGCGCCACCGGGATGGCAAAGATCAAACTGGTGGCGTGGAAGGTCGCCAGCGCGCTGTCGGCCAGCGGCCCCGGCCAGCCGGCGCCGCGCAGAAAGGTGGGCAGATAGCCCAGCGCGCCTTGGATGCCGCCGCCGATGCCAAAGAGGACAAACCCCAGCACCCACAGGCTGCGGATGCGGCTGACATAGGCCAACCCCTGGCGCAGCGAAACCGGCACAGCCGGCGTGCTGCTGCGCCCCGCCTCCGGGCCGGGCCGCACCGTCGACCAGATGATCCCCATGACCACGGCGACCGCACCATAGAAGAAAAGCACGTTGCGCCAGCCGCCCAGCCAGGGCGACAGCACGGTGGCCGCCAAGAAGGAGCCGAGCATAAAGCCCAAGGCCATGCCCGCCGAGGCTACGCCGTTCGCCAGCCCCAACTGCGGCCCGCTAAACCAGATGCCGCAGGTCTTGTGTACATTGGTGCTGATCGCGGTGGGGACCAGGCCGAAGAGCAGCGTAAATGCGGCGAGCGTGACAAAGCTGGAGGAAAGCCCGCGCGCCGCGCCCAAGATGCCGGCCAGGATACACGCGATCATCAGCGTGTTTTTGGCCCCGATGCGGTCGCCGACTGCCCCGGCCAAGAGCGCCGTGACAATGCTGGTGAGCGAGCTGATGCCCCAGATGATACCCACCTCGACCAGGGTCAGCCCCAGGTCGCGCGCGATCTCCGGAAAGAGGACGGGGAGCGACATGGTTGGCATGCCCATGACAAAGGTATGGGTGAGCGCGGCCAGCGCCAGCATAAACCACCGATAGCGAGAATTAGGCATGGGGGAAATCCCCTGGACAGGTGGAGGCCGGAGCCGCCATGCGACAATCCGGCCAGAAGGCAATTGATGCCCTTCTTTTTACGCCGAAACGACTATCCGCACAACTCCGCGCCGCGCCGGGAGAGATGGTCCGACGCCCACAGATCCGACATACCCACAGATCCGACACACCCACAGATCCGACAAAGGTCAAAGATCATCTGCCACGGAGCGGTTATGCTTATCCCAAACCATCTGCAGAATTCCCGATAG
>QEUY01000470.1 GCA_003577365.1 Chloroflexota bacterium
TGCCACCTCGGTCAACTGGAATCTGACCAACGGCGACCGCGGGGTGCATGTGGTGGCGGCGCGCAACTTTGAAGCCTTCTTCGCCAAGATCTACGGCTACGACACCTTTACCGTCACCGCCCAGTCGGAGGCGCGGTACGAACCGGTCACCGGCGTGGACCGGCTCTTCCCGCTGACGATTGACTGCGACTGTGAAGACGAGATCACCCAAGTGCCGCCCAGCGACAACCCCGTCGATACCCCGGTCGACGAGGAAGAGCCGCCCGCGGGCTGCGGCGAACTCTACCCGATCGCGCTCTCCGCGCAAAACGTCGTCGGGAAAGCCGTTGGCGACACGCTGGGCGACATCTATAACGGCGTGCAGCCCGGCAACTTTGGCTGGCTCAACTGGAGCGGCGGGCCGCCCAGCACGCCGATCCTGGCCGCCAGCCTCACCCCGCCCGGCGACAGTTGGCGCTATGTCAACCCCTACAACGCCGACGACCATGTGATCAACATCGGCGACTGGGTGACGGGCAGCCCCGGCGTCGCCAACGCCAGCGACGTGCGCGCCGCCCTCGACTTGCTCAAGACCATGGAGATCACCGTGCCCGTCTGGGACCAGGCCGCGGGCAACGGCAGCAACGCACTCTATCGCGTGGTCAACTTCGCCAGGGTGCAGATCACCGACTACCGGCTGCCCAACGAGAACCGCATCACGGCCACCTTCCTGGGCTTTGACGACAGTTGCAGCGTCACGCCGGGTAACTCGGCCACCATCGCCATTGTCGACAGCCAGCAGTTCAAATATGAGATCAGCTTCCTCAGCCATATCGGCAACACCTGGAGCTATCAGGTGCGTAAGATCGCCGGCGGCGACCTGAGCGACTGGAGCTTGGGGATCAATAGCTGTCTCAGCAGCGTGACCGGCTCGACGCCCAGCGGCACGACCGGCGCCAACGGCATCCAGTGGACGACCGGCGCCGGCTTTGAGAGCGGCGTCTTCTCCTTCACGCTCGACAGAGACGCACCTGCCGGGGTAGTCAACGCCCAGGTGCGCGCCGGTTCCAGCGTGTCCACTGTGCCCATCCGCGGACCGGTCTGCGATGGCTCCGGCAATGGGGGCGGCGGCACGCCCGCCCAGGGTGTCTGTCTGCAAACGCTCGACTTTGAGGCCGACGATGCCGGCGCATCGCTGCTGGCCGGACAGATCATCGACACCGAGTGGGCCGTCTGGGGCATCCACGCCACCAGCAGCAGCCCGGCCAACCACCCGGCCATGATCTTTGACAGCGCCAACCCCACAGGCAACGACCCTGACCTGGGGTCGCCGCACCAAGACTTTGGCGGCCCTGGCCGCGGCGTCGGCGGCGGCAGTGGTAAACCCGGTCAGAACAAGACGCCCCAGGGCAAGGTGTTGATCGTGGCGGAGAGCAACAACCCGGCCGCGCCCGACGATGCCGCGGCCGGCGGGTCGCTGATCTTCACCTTCGATTATCCGGTGCGCATCGACGAAGTGCATGTGCTCGACATCGACGACGCCGGCGCGGCGGGCACGGTCAAAGCGTACAGCGCCAGGAGCGGCGGCGAGCTGATCGCCAGCAGCGCCATGTTGGGGCTGGGTGACAACAGCTTTCAGATCGTGCCGCTGGATGCCGCCAACGTGCGGCGCCTGGAGGTCTCGCTGCCCAAGGGCGGCGCGCTCGCCAACGTGGTCTCCTGTCGCAGCCAGCAAGAGGCGCGTTACCGCTTGGGCAACCTGATCTGGGCCGACGCCAACGGCAACGGGCTGCAGGACGACGGCGAATCCGGCATCCCCGGCGTGGCGCTGGAACTCTATGCGGCAGGTCAGGACTATGTGATGGCGCGCACCACCACCACCACGGGCGGCGAATATCTCTTCGCCAACCTGCCCGCCGGCAGTTATGAGGTCAAGATCGCGGCTTCTAACTTTGCGGCGGGCGGCGCGCTGGCCGGCGCGCTCTACAGCCCGGCCAACAGCGGCGCCGACGCCAAGGACAGCGATTTCAACGCCGCCAGCGGCCGCGCCCCGGCTGTCCTTCCGCTCAACGGCGGCGACAACTTCACCGTGGACGGCGGTTTCAGCCGCCCGCCTGCGGTGGAGGCAGGCCCTGAAAGCGGCGTCTTCCTGTTGAGCGACAGCAAGAATACGGCCTATGAGATTAGGTTGATCTCGAGCGCGGACAAGACCTGGACCTATCAGGTCAAGAAGATGAGCGGTCGTGACTTGAAATCCTGGAATCTGGGTATCGGCGCGTGTGTCGCACGCGCATCTGTTGAGAGTACATCGCCTGTAGCCGCTTCCCAGGATGCTGCGGGCGTGAAATGGGCGGTTACGGATTCTTTTGTCGAGCGCACCTACACCGTCACGCTTGACGGCTACTATGCCAAAGGCAAGGTCAAGGCGCAGGCCACGACCACCAACAACAAGACCGCCGAGATCGACATCGCCGGGCCAGACTGCTCACAGCCGCTGGAGGAGCCGCCGGTCGTCGAAGAGCCGCCCACCCCAGCGCCGGCCTGCTCCTTTAGCTGGGTCGACTGGAACGGCGGCACCTCTAGTTATCAAGAACTGCGCGGCGATATGGCCGATACGCGGCGCAGCGGCACTTGGTATGTGGGCCAGGAGATTCAGCCCGGCCCGCCTGTGTCGGCCAATGTCTACACCGAAGCCGAGCTGGCGAACCTCGTGGGCAAGAAAGTGCGTATCCCACTCTCGGAGTACAACGGCAGCGGCTTCGCCATCTGCGGGTTTGTGGAAGTGCGTCTGACAGACTATGAGCTGCAAGACGGCAACCGCTGGATGGGGCTGCAATGGCTGACCTCGCTGATCCGCAGCGCAACCAGTGACCCCGACGGCCCCGACTTTGGGCTGCGCGACATACGCATACTGCGCGATTCGTCTCGCTAGTGCGGCAGAGCGCGGCCATGATCCCGTGGTGCAGCGTGGGGAAGGCGACACCCTCCCCACGCTGCGTCGATCCCAACACCTGTCATCCCGGCGATCAGAGGGACATTTGTCGTAGGCGCGCGCCACGTTCGCTGCACCATTTTCCGACGGTCGCTCCGGCGCTTTGACCGATGGCAGCACAGGCAAGGGCTGCTATGCTGCGGGCAGCAACACAAGCCCTATTCAGCCCATCTGCAAGGATACTGGCATTGGGGGCAGATAGATAGGAAGACCTATGAAACACAGCGGTATGCTCTGGTGGATCAGTGCGTTCGTGCTGGCCGCGCTGGCCGGTCTCTTGACCTACGCCATGCTGTCGACCTCGCTGCCGGTCGCCTCGACCGGCAGGGTCAAGGAGAATACCACGCCGGTGATCGTGGCGGCGGCCAATATCCCCTTCCGCCGTTCGATCAGCGAAGCCGACTTAACCACGCGCAACCTGCCGGTGGACTCGGTGCCGCCCGGCGCAGCCGTGACCATGGACCAGGTGGTCGGCAAGATGTCGTCGGTCGACCTCTTTGCCAACGAGCCAATCCTGACCCAGCAGTTGGTGACGCCTGATGTGGTGACGCAGCAGGTGGCGCTCTCGGTGCCCGGCGGCAAGATCGTGATCGCCGTGCCCACCGACTCCAAGCTGATCTCGAACCGGCTGATCCGCCCCGGCGACCGCATCGACCTGATGGCGACCTTTGAGGTGGAAGTGACGCGCGGCACCAGCAAATCGCCCATGCCGGAGACGATCTCGATGCTGCAAGACCTGGAGATCCACGCCATCATCCTGCCCGGCACGACGGTGGAGGAGGGGCCGCAGGCCCTGACCCAAGAGGAAGGCGGCGTCTTCCGCACCGCCGACGAGCAGGGGCAGTCGGTGCTGCTGGCCGTGGACCCCCAGGACGCGCTGGCGATCCGCCATGTGCAGGATGTGGGCGGCTCGCTCGACCTGGCGCTGCGCCCCAAAGGCGATGGGACTGTGGTCGAGACCGAGGTCGTGGACCAGTTCTATCTGGCCGACCGCTATGGGATCGACCTCAACCGCAACTAGCGTCTGGTGTAGGCACTCGATACAAGGATTCGACGAAGGATAGAGGCAATGGATTCGCTGCTGCACCTTGCCGTTGTGACCCAAGACCATTTCCGTGTGGAGGCCGTGGCGGCGGTGGCTGCCGGGCTGGGCTGGCGGGTGGTCAGCGGCGTGGGCCAGCCCCAGCC
>QEUY01000471.1 GCA_003577365.1 Chloroflexota bacterium
GGTTCCAGGCGGCCTCCACCAGCACATAGTCGGTGGGGTCGCGCGGCGCGTCCACCTTGACGACCAGCACGTTCTCCCCGTCCTGCTTCACCCCGTCCTGCTTCACCCCGTCTTGCTTCACGTAGTCGGTGACGTCAAACTCGAAGGGGGTGAAGTAGCCGGCGTGGTGGCCCAAGTACTCGCCGTTGAGCCAGACATCGGCGAAGTAGTCCACGGCATGGAAGCGCAGCGTCAGGTGCTTGCCGGCGAAGTCGGGCGGCAGCGTGAAGCGGCGGCTGAACCAGACCACGCCGAAGTAGTCGCCCACCTCGGTGCGGTACCAGTTGTTGGGGAGGGCCATCTGCGGCCAGCCGTCGCGGGCGTGGGTGGGGTCGGGGAAGCCCTGCGCCTCGCCCTGGCGCGCCTCGTCCACTTGATAGTGCCACTGGCCGCTGAGGTCAAGGCTCGTGCGGGCCTGGGTCTCGATAGGCATGTGCATACGCTACTCCTTGGTCGTGTGGTCACTGATTATCTTGTCACGCACGTTCATAGCCGCGGAACTGCTCATACGGCACGCGCAGGTCGTGCAGGAGATTGGACTTGTCCTCCTGGGCAAGCTCGACCGAGATATAGCCCTCATACCCCGCGCCCAGGATGCGGTCGAGGACATGGCGGTTGTCGGTGACGCCTTCGCCAAAGCGCACAAAACGCTCAACCCCCTTGGCCGCCGCCTCCTTGACATGGATGTGGTTGATCTTGGGCAGAAAGGCGTCGATGACGGCATCCAGGTCGACACCGGCCGCGTCGAAGTGGCCGGTGTCCACACACAGCCCCAGCGCGGGCGAGTCAATCGCGTCAAAGATGCGGGCGTAGTCGTCGATGGTCTCCAGGTTGTTGTTGGCGTGGTTCTCCAGACAGATCAACATCTCCATCGCCGCGGCCGCGGGCGTGACCTCGCGCAGCACCGTGAGGATGGCGTCCAGCCCGCCCTGGCTGCCGCGGCGCGCGCCGGTGGCGACGATGCGCCGGCAGCCCAGCTCTTGGGCCGCGGCCAGCATGCGCAGTTTGTGGCAGACATCCTTGCTCAACTCATGGTTGTTGCTGCCGCCAAAGGACGAGCCGTAGACCGCCACCGGGGTGAGGCCGGCAGCCTGGCCGCGCGCGCGCATGCCGGCAATGCTGGCCGGCGTCAGGTCGGACGGGTGCCAGCAGTTGAACTCGATAAAGCGGTAGCCGATCTGGGGCATCACCTCAAACGAGCGTACAAAGTGGTTGTCGCCAAAGCCGTCGCACGAGACGGTGGAACAGGCAAGGCCGATCATGGTGCGTTATCTTTCCGGTGTGGGGCTGGGCTGAGTCGTCAGGTGGATGGTTTGGCCGCTGGCCTGCGACTCGAGGATGGCATGCGAGACGCGCAGCGCCGCCAGCCCATCGTCGCCGCTGATGGCGGGGGCGCGCCCCTCGGCCACACAGGCGACAAAGTGGCGGCCCTCCTCGCGATAGGAGGAGGCATCGAGCCGGTCGTCGAGCACCTCGATCTGCTCGTGGGCCATCGCCGCCGTCTTGAGATGGAAGTTCGCCAGCTCCCACAGCCCGCGGCCGGTCACCAGGGCCGTGCCGGCCTCGCCCACGATGCCGCGGCTGTTGTAGGGGATGTGCGACGACCAACTGGCCTGGATCGAGGCCATCGCGCCCTGGGCCAGCCCCAAGATGATCAGGGCGTTGTCGTCAAAGCCGGGTAGATCGGAGCGGCTCTGGCGCACCTGGGCCGCGACCTGGACAATGTCGCCCAGCAGCCAGCGGATCAGGTCAATATCGTGGGAAAGCGATTCGACGGTCATGCCGCACAGCAGCCCAGGGGTCGTGCGCCAGTTCTCGCCCGCGCCCACGCCGCTGCCCAGCCGCTGGCTCCAGAATGAGATGGGCGCGCCCAACTGGCCGGAGTCCAGCGCGTCTTTGAGCTTGCGGAAGCCGGGGCGAAAACGCATGTTGAAGGCGGTCATGAGCGGGACGCCGCTGCGCCGCGCCGCCGCCACCATGGCCTCGCCGTCCTCCAGGCTGCTGGCCAGCGGTTTTTCGACCACCACCGGCTTGCCCGCTTCGAGCGCGGCCACGGTCAAGGCGCGGTGCAGCGAAGGAGGTGTCAACACATAGACTAGATCGACCTGGGGCAGGCACGCCTCCAGGGTGGGGTAGGGCGTGGCATTGGCCCGCTGCGCCAGGGCGGCCGCCCGCTCGGGGCGCACGTCCACCACGGCGGTGACGGCGGCCTGCTCCAGCTGGAGCAGCCCTTCCACATGCTTTTGGGCGATGCCGCCTGCCCCGACCATGCCGACACGTACACGCTCGCGCATAGGATTCCCTCATGATTAGGCGTCTATACATCTGAGATGGGTGGGGTCTGTCCCTAGCGGTATGCCTCGCCGTAGGGGCGACCCTCTGTGGCCGCCCGGCTGACACTAGCACACATGCGGGCAGACACGGGGGTCTGTCCCTACGTGAGGCTCTACGAATGGTTCGTTTCTGTCAATCAGCGTCGCTGTTTGGGTTGAGCCGCCGCCAATAGGTGATGATGCCCGGCTGTTTCCAATTGGCCGCGCCGTAGAGCTTGGAGGTCTTGAAGATCTCATGCACCAGGCTGCTGATGGGGATCTGGGCGGCGCTGGCGTGCGCCATCTCCAGCAGATAGCCCAGGTCCTTATAGTGCAGCGCCAGATGGCCGCCACCCGTGAAGTCGTCGCCAAAGAGGTCTTCGGGGATGTCGAACTCGAGATAGTCTTTGAGCAGGCGCGGGTCCACGTGATGCACCTTGGCCAGTTCGACCGCCTCGGCATAGACGGCCAGGCGCCCGGCGAGGATGGCCTGGTTGATGAGCTTGAGCACCTGGCCTTCGCCCACCTGGCCCACATGGCGCACTTTGTAGCTGAGGCAGGTGAGCACGGCCTCGGCCTGAGCATAGTCCTCGGCGCTGCCCCCGGCCATGATGATCTGCCCCTGGCGGCGGTAGGTCAGCGGCGCGTCCAAGAAACCGGCTCCCCGCTCGCGGCAGCGCGCCGCATAGTGAATGTCGGTGTCGGGGCGGCTGGTGCCGGTGTCGATGACCACCTGGCCGGGTTGGAGATGGGCCAGCAGCCCGGTGGGGCCTTCCATGACCTGCTCGACGGCATGGCTGCCGGGCAGTGAGAGAATCACGATATCGGCGCGCCGCGCCACGTCGCCGGGGTCGGCGGCGGGCTCGGCCCCCAGCCCGGTGGCATAGGCGACGCGCGCCGGGTCGAGGTCCAGAACCGTGAGCGCATAGTCGTGCTGCAGCAGGCGTTCGGCATAGAACTTGCCAATGTTTCCTAATCCGATCAATCCAAGGCGTGGCATGGCGCTGGTTTCGCTTTCATAGGTGTAGATACGTAGGTGTAGATACGTAGGTGTAGATACGTAGGTGTAGATACGTGATGGATGTCAATCAATGGACAGAGACTGTCATACTGCGCCTGTCGTGCTGCCCACGGAGTGGGGGCGCAGCCCCGGCGTCTGCCCTGAGCAGGGCGAAGGGTCTGCGACGAAGCATCTCTCTGTCTTCTGCTGCTGCCGCTCACCCCTTCATGCCGGTGGTGGTGATGCCCTCGATCAGCAGCTTTTGGGCCGAAACAAAGAAGATGAAGATCGGCACCAGCGACAGAATGGACATGGCGAACATCTGGCCAAAGGCCGAGGCAGAGGTGGCATCCTGGAAGGCGCGCAGCCCCAAGGCGATCGTATAGAGCCGCGGGTTGCTGATGTAGATCAACTGGCTGAAAAAGTCGTTCCAGGTCCAGATAAAGCTGAAGATGGCCGCGGTCACCAGGGCGGGCATACTGAGCGGGAGAATGATGCGCAGATAGACCTGGATGGGGCCGCAGCCGTCCACCTTGGCGGCATGGTCCAGCTCGACCGGGATGCCGCGCATAAACTGCACCATGAGAAAGATAAAGAAGCCGTTGACCGCAAAAAAGGCGGGCACGGTCAGCGGCAGATAGGAGTCAACCCACCCCAGCCGGTAAAAGATGATGTAGCGCGGGATCAGGGTGACATGAAAGGGCAGCATCATGGTGCCAAACATGATGGCAAAGAAGGGCGCTTTGAGGTCAAAGTCGAGCCGGGCAAAGGCATAGGCCGCCATCGAACTGGAGAATGCCGCGCCAGCCCAATGCATAGTTTTCCCAGGTGAAGGCGGTGGGCCACAGCCCGCTCTGGCGGAAGATCACTTCCTCGGGCGTCACCGAGGCGACCAGCAGCCACCACAGCGGGAACATGGTGAGCGCCGCGCCCGCCAGGACCAGAAGAAAGAGCACACTTTTTTGCGCGCGTGTGTAAGCCATCGGTCTTGTCTCCAGCCGTCTAATGCTCGAATTGTCTATCCGCCTCAGCGATCGGTCTGTTCTTCATGCCAGGCATCTGCCGCCGGCGGCCCTGTCCCCCTGAGCCCGGCGCCACTGGTGGCGCGAAG
>QEUY01000472.1 GCA_003577365.1 Chloroflexota bacterium
CTAGTGCCGGACTTGAACCGGAATCGCCTGCTCAAGCATCTAGTCTGTCCTGGCCGCTTTGACCGTCATATCCCTGGGCAGACGCCGGCCCGCCCAACACAATCACCCGGTAGCTTCCGCGCACCGCGCGCACGTTCAGCGCTTCGCCACCTGCCACCTGCTGGGGCGCGCTCACCACCGTGCCGTTCTGTCGCTGCACAATGCTGTAGCCGCGCTGCAACACCGCTTCTGGGCTGAGCGCAGCCAGTCGCCCTCGCGCCGCCAGGCTGCGCTGTGCGGCGCGCTCCAACCGGTGGCGCATCACCCAACTCAAGCGCCGCTCGCGGTCGTCCAGCCGCTGCCGTGCCATGTCCAAATAGCGGCGAGGATGGCTGCGGCGCAGGCGCAGCACGCGCTGTTCCAGCGCATTGCGCTCGTCATCCAACTGCTCTTCCAGCCGCTGCTCCAGCCAGCCGAGCATGCTCTGCAAGCGCCCGCGCGCCTCCATACAGTCGGGGACGACTGCCGCCGCCGCCGCCGACGGCGTGGGCGCGCGCAGATCGGCCACAAAATCGACGATCGTGCTGTCGGTCTCATGCCCCACGCCGGTCACGACCGGCAGCGCGCTGCCCGCCACCGCATAGGCGACCTGCACATCGTTGAACGCCCACAGATCTTCGATGCTGCCGCCGCCGCGCGCCAAGATCAACACCTGCAGCGCCTCGACCTCGACGCTGTATCGGTTGGCGCACGCGATCGCCTGCACGATCTGCACCGGGGCGTCGGCCCCTTGCACCAGCGTCGAAAAGACCACCACGTCGATCAACGGCCAGCGCAGCGCAAAGACACGCAAAATATCGCGCAGCGCCGCGGCGTCACGGCTGGTCACAACCCCCACCCGGCGCACGCATGATGGCAAAGGCCGCTTGCGCTCCAGGGCAAACAATCCCTCCGCCGCAAGCTGCGCCTTCAATTCCTCAAAACGGGCATAAAGCAGCCCGCGCCCTGCCGGCGTCAGCCGGTTCACATAGAGCTGATACGCGCCCCGCTCGGGATAGACGCCGACATAGCCATAGGCGATGACCTGGTCGCCTTCGCGCGGCAGCCAGCTATGCGCCTGGGCATGCGTGCGCCACATCACCGAGGCAATGCTGGCCCCCGCGTCCTTGAGGCCGAAATAGACATGGCCGCTGGCGGCGCGTTTCCAGTTGCTGATCTCGCCGATTACCGCCACATCGCGCAGCAGTTCATCGCGTTCAAACAGCGCCACAATATGCGTGCTCAAGCTAGAGACGGTCAGGGCATTCATCGGTCGTTCCATTCGCTCAACCCTTTCAGCCTGCCATTCTAACACAGCCCCCACCCATGCCGAAGCACGCCGCTCGGCGGCAGTCTTGACCGTCCAGCCGCACCCGACCCATGTCCACATTGTCTCTACGCAATTCTGCACATTGTCCCTTGTGCAGGCCGGATTGTCGCGCTACAATGCGCTCCATACAGCCAATTTGCACCGAATTGTCTCGTTTGTCACACCCAGCCTGCAGACCACAGCTTCGCTCACATAGGACAATCGACGTGTCCATCGAACTCAAGATCGACCGCAGCCATTCGCTGGCGATCTACCAGCAGATCGTCGAGCAGTTGAAAGACCGCATCTGCAACGGGCGGCTGCCCGCCGGCACGCGCCTGCCCACGGTGCGCCGGCTCGCCGCTGACCTAGGCGTCACCCGGCTGACTGTGCAGAATGCCTATAGCGCGCTGCAGGAGGCCGGCTGGGTCGAAGCCACCGTGGGCCGCGGCACCTTTGTCAGCCAGGCCGTGCGCCCCACCACCTTTGGCCGCGCCCTGACCCCCGCCCTCTCCCCCGATACGGTCATCAGCGAGATCCTGCAGGTCAACCATGCCGTCGGGCTGCGCTCGCTGGCCAGCGCCTCACCCGACCCGCACCTCTTTCCCGCCGAAGAGTTCTGGCAGGGGCTGATCACACAGCAGACTGACGTTGCCGCCACCGGCTACGGCTCCTCGCAAGGCGACCCGCGCCTGCGCGTGGAGATCGCCCGCGACCTGCAAGAGCGCGGCATCGACGCCGCCCCCGACGAAATTGTGGTGGTGGCCGGGGTGACACAGGGGCTGTCGCTGGCCGCTCAATGCCTGGCCCAAGCGGGCGACCGTGTCTTGGTCGAACAGCCCACCTATCTGGGGCTGCTGCACACGATCAAAGCCCAGGGCCTGCAGCCGGTGGCTGTCCCGCTCGACGAACACGGCCCCATCCTTGACGAATTGGAACGGCTGCTGATCCAAGAGCGCCCCCGCTTCTTCTATACCATCCCGACCTACCAGAACCCGACCGGGCGCTGCATGGCCCTGGAGCGCCGCCAAGCCGTGCTCGACTTAGCAACCGCGCATGGCGTCGTGGTCGTCGAAGACGATATTTATGCACGGTTGGCCTATGACGATCCGCCCCCGCCGCCGCTCAAGGCGCTTGACCCCACGGGCAGCGTCGTCTATGTCAGCAGCTACTCCAAACTGCTGATGCCTGGGCTGCGCCTGGGCTATCTCGCCGCCCCGCCGCGCCTGGTCGAACGGCTGATTTCGCTGCGCCGCGCCACCGACCTGTGCAGCCCGCCGCTCTTGCAGCGCGCCCTGACGATCTTCCTGCGCGAGGGCGGGCTGCGCCGCCATCTGCGCCGTGTGCTGCCGCTCTATCGCGAACGGCGCAACGCCCTGGCCCAGGCGCTGGCGCGCCATCTGCCCGGCGCTGTCCAGTGGAGCACGCCGCAGGGCGGTTTCTGCACCTGGCTCACCTTGCCCAACTACCACGCCTTTGCCGATCTGGAACGGGCTTTTTTGGCCCAGGGCTGGGCCGTGACGCCGGGCGAGGTCTTTCTGGCCGAAGCCCAGACGCACAAGTCGCTGCGCATCTGCTTTGGCAGCCAGCCGCCCGAGACGATTGCCGCCGGCATCCAGGTGCTGGCCGGGCTGATCCACGACCGGCTGCATGGCCGCAGCCAGCCGCAGCCGCTGGTCAACGACTGGGCGCCGCTGGTCTAACCCATAGGAAACCCATTGGCACATGAGAAGGAGCCACAGACCATGACCCAGTATGCGTATTTCGAGGGCGCCATCCGGCCTATCGCCGAGGCCAAGATCAGCATCATGAACCAGACGTTCAACTACGGCACCGGCTGCTTCGGCGGCATCCGCGGCTATTGGAACGAGGATCAGAAGCAGCTGTATGTCTTTCGCCTGCGCGACCATTACCGGCGCTTCCTCAACAGCAGCAGACTGCTGCTCGGCAACCTCGACTTCACCCCCGACCAGCTTGCCCAGATCACGGTCGACCTGCTCGCCCAAGAAGGCTGGCAGGAGAACGTCTATATCCGCCCGCTCTATTACAAGGCCGACGAGCTGATCGGCGTGCGCCTGCACAACCTGCGCGATGCGGTGGCGATCTTCAGCCTGCCCATGGGGCGCTATCTGGCCGCCGAGGAAGGGCTGAAGGTCTGCACCAGCAGTTGGCGGCGCGTCGACGACACCGCCATCCCGCCGCGCGGCAAGCTCATCGGGAGTTATGTCAATAGCGCCCTTATCAAGAGCGAAGCCGTGCTCAACGGTTTTGACGAGGCGATTGTGCTCAACCAGGACGGGCATATCGCCGAAGCCAGCGCCGCCAACCTGGTTATGATCCGCCACGGCAAGTTTGTCACGCCGCCCGCCACCGCCAACTCGCTGGAAGGGATCACGCTCAACTCGCTCATGCATCTGGCGCGCCACGAGTTGGGGCTGGAGGTCGTGGAGCGCCAGATCGACCGCACCGAGATCTATTTCGCCGACGAAGCCTTTTTCTGCGGCACAGGCGCACAGATCGCCGCCATCGCCAGCGTCGATCATCGTCAGATCGGCAGCGGCGTCATGGGTCCCATCACGGCGCGGCTGCGCGACCTTTTCTTCCGCGTCGTGCGCGGCCAAGAGGCCGACTACATGCACTGGCTGACCCCTGTGCATCAACCCATTCCCGCCTAGACCGATCGGATCAGCAGAGCTAAGCCACAGGAGCCAAGCAAGACCCTATGGACACACCACCGACTCCCCACCATCAAGGCGCCGGCGTCAAGGCAGCCGTCAACCAACAGTTTTCGCCGGTCGCCGCCCACTACAGCGCCAGC
>QEUY01000473.1 GCA_003577365.1 Chloroflexota bacterium
AGCAGCGTGGGGTGGTTGTGCTGGGCGGCCAGCGCCAGCATCATGGCGGGCAGCCCCTTGTCACAGGTCGCCACGCCCATCACGCCCTTGCGTGTGGGCAGCGAGCGGATCAGGCGGCGCAGCACAATCGCGGCATCGTTACGATAGGGCAGGCTGTCCATCATGGCGACCGTGCCCTGGCTGCGCCCGTCGCAGGGGTCGGTGACAAAGGCGGCGTAGGGGATCATGCCCAGCCGTTTGATCTCGTCGGCCGCGGCCTGCATCAGCAGCCCAACCTCCCAATGGCCGGTGTGATAGCCCAGGGCGATGGGCGACCCGTCCGGGGCGCGGATGCCGCCCTGTGTGCTCAGGATCAGAAATTCAGGGTGGCGCAGCGTCTGCGGCTCCCAGCCCATGCCTGCGTTCTGGCTCAGGGCAAAGATGTCGCCGCTTGGCGCATTGCGCAAAAAGTCCGAGTCCAGCGGCAGCGTGCCTTCGGGGCCGTCGGCGTGCGTCTGGACGTTGTAGACACTGGGGTCGGCGGCGTCGATGGGCGTCGTGCCCGCGCCATTGCCGGAAATGTGGCTAGTCATGCGCTCCTCGCAGGTCAAACGGGTGGGATCGTGTGCGGTTGGCTCTATTCTGCCCCAAGCGCGACTGTTCCGCAAAGGCGAGGCTATGTTACCATGGACATAGGCATCCCCGTGTCCGGCTAAATCCGCGCCTAGCCAAGGAGGTATTCGATGCACGACAGCCGCCCCATCCTCGCCATTACCTTGGGCGACCCCGCAGGCATCGGCCCGGAGGTGATCGTCAAGGCGCTGACCCGGCCCGATATCCAGCAGCTTTGCCGCGCCCTGGTGGTCGGCGACCGGCGCATCCTGGCGCGGGCCGCCACCTGGGTCGACCAACCGCACCTGGCCTTTGAGGTGGCGCCGCGCCCCGACCAAGGGGCCTATGCGCCGGGGACGATCAGCGTGCTTGACCTGCACAACGCCGACCCCGCAGTCATTTCTCCCGGCCAGATCTCGGCGGACGCGGGCCGCGCCGCGGTCGAGTCGGTGCAGCGCGCCTGTGATCTCGCCCTGGCCGGCGAGGTGGAGGCCGTCGTGACCGCGCCGCTCAACAAGGAGGCCATGCACCTGGCCGGCTTCAAATATCCGGGACATACCGAACTGCTGGCCGAGCGCACGCAGGCCAAGCGCGTGAGCATGCTGCTGGTCGGCCCCAGCTTGCGTGTGGTGCATGTCAGCACCCATGTGTCGCTGGCCGAGGCGATCCGCCGCGTCACGCCGCAGCGCGTGCGCGAGGTGATCGACCTGGCGCAGCACGCTTGCCAAGCGTTGGGCATCCGCCGGCCGCGCATCGCCGTGGCCGGGCTGAACCCCCACGCGGGCGAGGCCGGGCTGTTTGGCGACGAGGAGATACGCGCTGTCATGCCCGCCGTGGCGGCGGCGCGGCAGGATGGCCTGGACGTGAGCGACCCGCTGCCGCCCGATACGGTCTTTCTGCGCGCCGTCAAGGGCGAATTTGACATCGTGGTCGCCATGTATCACGACCAAGGGCATATCCCCATGAAGCTGTTGGCCTTCGACAGCGGTGTCAACGTCAGCATTGGCCTGCCCATCATCCGCACCTCGGTCGATCACGGCACGGCGTTTGACATTGCGGGCACGGGCAAGGCCAATGAAAGCAGCATGGTGGCGGCCATCGAGGTGGCCGTCCAGATGGCACAGGCACACGCCCAGACAGGAGCCGCCGCATGAGCCGATCGAGCGCCCAATCCCCAACGCAATCTATCGCGTCCTATCTTGTGATCATCGCCGACGACCTGACCGGCGCGGCCGACAGCGCGGCGCGCGCCCGCCAGGCCGGGCTGGCCGCCTGGGTGCTGCTGGAGGATGCGGCCTGGCCGGAGCGCCTCCAGACCCCGGCTGCGGTCGCCCTGAGCACCGATTCACGGCATCTCGCGCCGGAGGAAGCTGCGGCGCGTGTGACCGCGTCGTTGGCATGGTTGCCTGCGCTGCCCGCTGTCCGCTGGTACAAAAAGATCGATTCAACGCTGCGCGGCCACATCGGCGCGGAGGTGGATGCGATGCTGGCCTGGCTGGGCGAGGGCGCGGTGGCGGTGATCTGCCCCGCCTTCCCCGCCCAGCGGCGCGGGCTGGCGGATGGCTATCTGGTCCATGCCGATACGCCGCCGCGCAGCGTGCATCTGCCCACGCTGCTGCGCGGCCAGAGCCGCCACGCCGTCGCCGCGGTCGATCTGGCGACGGTCGAAGCCGGTCGCGACCGCCTGGAAGCCGCCCTGGTCGCGGCCCAGCAGGAGGGCGCGCGGCTGGTCGTGGTGGATGCACTGGAAGAGCGCCATCTAGAAACCATCGCCGCGGCAGCGCAGGGTGCGCTGGCTGCGCCGCTGTTGTGCGGCAGCGCGGGGCTGGTCGGGGTGTTGTCGAGCCAACTGGCCGGAGCCACGCCCGCCGCGGTCAGTGCGCCCTGGCCTGCTGGCGGGCCGGTCTTGGGTGTGGTAGGCAGCGGCAGCCCGATGGCGCACCGCCAGATCGAGCAGGTGGCGCGGCGCGGCGATGTGCGTGTACGCAGCCTGGACCGCACCTGGTCGACGGTGGATGTGGTCAGCCCCGGCACGCAGCCCGCGGGGAACTGGCTGCTGCATCTGGAGCCGCCGCCGGCGGGTCTGTCCCTAGAAGGGCCGCTGGCGCGCGCCGAGGCGGCGCGGCTGGCCGACCTGACCCAAGTCATGGTGCAGCGGATGCATCCGGCGTCGTTGATCGTGGTCGGCGGCGATACGGCCACCTATGTGCTGCGCGTGCTGGGGATCCGCCGCCTGGAAGTGATCGAGGAACTGCTGCCCGGCATCCCGCTCACCGTGGGCGAGGACAGCCGCGGAGACCCGCGCGCGGTGGTGCTCAAGCCCGGTAACTTCGGCGACGACGGCACGCTGGCCGCGCTCTATGACCGGCTGGCGCAACCTTCAGAGGTTAGGTTGCGAACCATTTAAGCGCACCCAAGTTGCGATTACGCCTCCCACCAGGCGGCAACTTGCGTTGAGCTGGTCGACACCTAGATTCATCGACAGTATTGCCATATCAATCTATCACCCCTATATAGCTACGCGCCTCGATTGTCGTGCCGGGAAGGGTGTGGTTTTGTGGTTTCTGCGCCATGCCGCGCGGGTGAATATACGCGGCATAGCGGCGCTCGGTCTGTTGCGGAACTTGGCAGTGAGCGATGCTAAGGTAGAGAGGACACTGGCGAAGGTGCGGTGTCTGTGGCCGGTAGACCCCCGCTATCGGTCACATCGATCCAAAAAGGCAAGGAGTAATTGGGAAAATGAGCAGAGCGTTGACGCGCAGCGAACGCCTTGACGAGATGAAGGTACTTTACTTTGCGCGGGCGTATAGCGACATCGAAATGGCGGAGCGCCTGGCTGTGGACCGCACGACGGTCTACCGTGATCGGATGGCGCTTGAAAGCGAACATGTCTTTGTTCAAGATGAAGAGGGACGCTGGCGTTTTGATCGCAGCCGCTATCTATCGAACATCCGTGTAAATTTGGCTGAGGCGCTGAGTCTCTATTTGGCCGCACGGCGCACTTCGCAGCAAACGCGTGTAGCGCATATGCCGGTTGCCAGCGCGCTGGAGAAATTGGCCGTGACCTTGCGCCAGCCATTGACCACGCGCTTGGTGCGCGCCGCCGACCATATCCTGGCGCAGCGCCAAGACCCCGCGCGCACGATGGTGTTCGAGCGGGTGGCGGAGGCATGGATTGAAAATCGCCAGTTGCGGCTCCACTATCGGGCGTTTGGACGTGATGAGGAAAAGGTTCATCGCTTTTCGCCCTACTTGCTGGAGCCTTCGCCTTGGAATGACGGGATCTATCTGATCGGGCAGAGCGATTTGGCCCGGCAGATCATCACGCTCAAGCTAGACCGGATTACGCAAGCCGCGCTGCTGGGGCCGTTTGCGCTGCCGGAGGAGTTTGACGAGGGGCAGTTGCTGCGCCATGCCTGGGGGATTTGGGGCGGCGAAGGCATGCCCGAGATCGTGCGCCTGAAGTTTGCTCCCGGCCAGGCAACACGGCGACTGAAGGAAAGCATCTGGCATCCGCTGGAGCAGGTCATAGACTTGCCGGACGGCGGCTGCCT
>QEUY01000474.1 GCA_003577365.1 Chloroflexota bacterium
GACCTATATGGGCATCATCCGCAGCCACTTTGTGATCGATGAAACGGGCAAGATCGTCGCCATCCACTACAATGTCAAACCCGATGCCAGCCTGCCCGAAGCGCTGGAGGCGCTCAAGACCGCGTAGAGACGAACCGCGATAAGTTAAACCGCAAAGTTAGGAGCAGAGCACGCAAAGGCTGGAAAAAGCAAGGATTGGATGCCGCGCCAAGTTGTGCTAAATTAGTGGCCTGAATCTGTCCTATCAGCCTATATGAGAAAGGAGGTGGTTCCGGTGACGCCCGATATGCAACATCCTACAGTCTTGAATGGTTGGCCAGTTCTCGGAATACACCTTCTGCAGCGGCGTATCTAGCGCCGCTTTGTCCTGCCGATTGAGGCCGTAGGTGTGTTTCACGCCTGCGGCCTTTTGTATTGGGTCGCAGCCTAGGATTTTCCTTTACGTTCCCATCGCCTTTTTCCTATATCCTTTCCAAGGAGAACTTGCGACCGATGTCAACTGACTCTCTCACGAATATCAACCCTGTCATGACGCGAGCCATGGCGCTCAATCTGGCCGATTGGAGCAATGTGTCGATCCGCGCCTATGGCATCGAGACGGCCTACAGCCCTGGCCTGTGGTGGCGGCAGCCGGGCGGCTCGCCCATCTATCTGGCCGCCGTAATCCTAGACGGCGAGACCCCAACCGACCTCTTTTCGGCCACGTTGAGCGGCGTGCGCGACGCGTGGAACGCGGCGGGGCGCGAAGCGTGGGTCTACGACTGCGGGGCGGCGCACGATCTGAGCAGCCTGGGCTTTGAGAAGCTGTGGGAAACCCCTTGGTATCTGCGCCTGCCTGCACCCGTCGCGCCGCTGGCGCTGCCCGCCGGGCTTGCCGTCGAGACCGTCGCCAACGCCGAGCAGTTGGCCGGCTTCGAACAGGCGACCTGGCAAGGCTTTGAGGAATCCGACCACGATTTTCCCGAACGGGAACGCTTCAGCCAACATGCGTTGGCGACCCTCGACGCACCTGGCCTGGTCTATCTCAACGCCCGGCTGGACGGCCAGGTCGTCGCCAGCACCATCGCGCACATCACCCCCGACATGCTGGGCATCTATGGGCTGTCCACGCTGCCGCGCTTTCGCCGCCGCGGCTATGGCCGCGCCTTGGTCCATGCGTCGGTGGCGCTGCGCCCCGATCTGCCAGCCAGCGTCTATCCGGACCCCGTGACTGTGCCGATCTATACCGCGCTCGGCTTTGTGTGCGGCGGCGCGATCGCAGTGTGGAGGGCAAGTAGGTAGGGAGTGGGCAGTAGGGACACGGTATACCGTATCCGTACGGGGCAGAAAATTCACTGCAAAGGTGAATCCTCTTCTCTCTGCCCCCTCCCCGCGAAAATCGGCTCCCTCGCGGGCTGTGGTATACTCACTTCGCACTGTGAATGATGGTAGGCAATGGGCCTATCTGACGTAGAGCGCCTCTTGAGCGCGCGAGGAACCTCATGCGTATTCTGCTTTATACCGGCAAGGGCGGTGTGGGCAAGACCAGCACCAGCGCGGCGACCGCGCTGCGCTGCGCCGGCCTGGGCTACCGCACTGCCGTACTTAGTACCGACCCGGCGCACAGCCTGGGCGACAGCTTCGACCGGCGCATCGGCAATGAGCTGGTGGAACTGGCTCCCAATCTGTGGGGCCAGGAGATCGACCTGCTCAACCAGATGGACAAATATTGGGGGCGCGTCCAGGGCTATCTGAACACGCTCTTCGCCTGGCAGGGCATGGACGGGCTGGTGGCCGAAGAAAGCTCGGTGCTGCCCGGCATGGAAGAGCTAGCCAGCCTGATGCAGATCACCTATCTGGCCGACAGCGGCAACTATGACGTGATCATCATCGACGCCGCGCCCACCGGCTCCACCCTGCAACTGCTCAGCTTTCCCGATATGGCGCGCTGGTATATCGAAAAGGTCTTTCCCTTCCAGCGCAAGACGATTCAACTAGCGCGGCCGGTGGTCAAACGCTTTAGCGACATGCCGATCCCCGACGAAGATGTCTTCGACAGCATCGAAGAGCTGGTCGCGTATCTGGAGCGCATGAGCGTGCTGCTCAGCGACCCACAGGTGAGCAGTATGCGCGTGGTGCTCAACCCCGAAAAAATGGTGGTGAAGGAAGCGCAGCGCGCCTATACCTACCTCAACCTCTACGGCTATCCGGTGGACGCCGTGGTCTGCAACCGCGTCTTCCCCCAGCAGTTGTCCGACAGCTACTTTGATCTCTGGAAGAGCGCCCAGGCCGAGAATCTACAGCTTGTGCGCGATGCGTTTCACCCGCTGCCCATCTTTGAAGTGCCTTTCTTTGCGCAGGAAGTGACCGGCATGGCGATGTTGCAGCAGATGGCCGATACGCTCTATGGCCCGGCAGGCAAGGCCATGCGCGGCGGCGAGGGCGACCCCACGCGCTATTTCTACATCGGCAAACCGCAGGAGATCTTCCGCCAAGACGGGGCCTATGTGCTGAGCATTCCCCTGCCGCTGGTCGAACGCGAGCAGGTGCATCTGCACCGCAGCGTCTTCGACGAACTGATCGTGCGCATCGGCAATTGGAAGCGCAACATCGCGCTGCCCCTGGGCCTAGCCAAGTTGGAGATCGCAGGCGCCAAGTATGTGGAAGACCGGCTCAACATCAGCTTTGCCCTAGACGCCCAACAGGAGCTACCGCCGGAGGAGTTGAAATCCACAACCTGGCAGACGCTCAAAGCGCGCTTTGGCGGCAAAAAGCCCTGAGCACCCGTCGTATCTCCCCTCTCGATCTTGCCGTATAGCTATTGACGTAAGTAACACGGAATGGCCGACATCCAACGTGGTGATCCTGTCGAAGAGACTGTCCTGGTCGACCTGCTGCGGCGGGCCCAGGAGCATTGCGATCCAACGGCGTTCGATGGGTTGTACTTGCTGTTTGCCGACCGTGTCTACCGCTATCTGTTGGCGCGCGTCAGTGACCCGGATTGGGCCGAAGAGATCACGTCGCAAGTATTTGTGCGGTTGATCGAAAAGATCGACATCTACCGCATCGGGCCACAGGATAATGTCGCCATCTTTTCGGCCTGGCTCTACCGGCTGGCGCACAACAAGATGGTCGACGTCATCCGCAGCAGCAAGCGCGCCCAAGAAGCGCCGCTGGACCAGGCCGCCTATCTTGCCGGCGGCAGCGACCTGGATACAGTCGAAGACCGGCTGGACTTTGGACGAATTTTGGAAAAGCTGCAATTTCTGAACGAGCAGCAGCGAGAGGTGATCCTGTGGCGGTTTATCGAGGAAATGAGCATCGCCGAGACCGCGCAGATCATGCAAAAAAGCGAAGGCGCTGTGAAGGCCCTGCAGCACCGGGCGCTGGAGAGCCTCCGCCGCCAACTGCAAGCTTAGGGTGCCATGCTGCCTGAAGAGATCTTGACGACCTGCATTGCTGCGCTAGAGGCGGGTGAAGAGCCGGCTGCGGTGCTGGCCCGCTACCCTGAGTATGTGGCAGAGCTGGAACTCATTCTCTACGCGGTCGCCACGCTGCGCGGCGCGCAAAAACCCCGGCTGTCCGGCCCGGCCTTTGTGCGCGGCCGCCGCGCCTTGGCGGAAGCACTGGCCGCGCGCCAGGCCGCTGCCGAGGCGGGCGCAGCAGCAGCCCCGCCCCCGGACGAAACCCCACCAGAGGCTATCAGGCCAGGCCCTCTCACGCCAGACGAAGCCGCCGGTGACGCCGCTCCGGATGGACTGGAGACTATCCCTTCGACCTCCGGCGCGCCGGCCCTGCCCGCCGGGGCCGTGATCCCATCGCTGTCCGGTGGACGCCCCAGCCCCCGGCGTTTTGCCTGGCCGGGCCTGGGGCTGGCCGCCGCCGCGGTCGCCTTGCTGGCGGTCGTGGTCCTTGCCGGCAGCAGCGGCAGCTTGCCCGGCAGCCCGCTCTATACCCTCAAACGCGCCGCAGAATCGCTGCAAGGCGCGATCATGACCAGCGCAGGCAGCGAAGCCGCATGGCAGGCGCGCCAGGTCGAACGCCGCCTGGCCGAAGCCCTGGCGTTGGAGGCCGCGGGCCAGCCGGTCGATGCCAGACTCCTGGCCGAGGTCGAGCGGATGACGCAGGCCGCGCTGGCCGCGGTGAATGAGCTGCCCGCCAGAGTGAGCGCGCCCGTTTCCTGGTAGAATGGCAGCGCAATCTACAGGCTTTGAAAGCGGACCCCACCGGCACAAGCGCCGTCGACGGTGCAGTTCGATCCACGCTGGCCGCCGTGAGCGCCGCGCTGGAGGCAGCGCGCGCGCCGGCGACGGTGCTGCCCATGCCGGCGACGCAGACCCCCACCCAGACACCGACCGCGACCCCGGCTGCGACCGCCACCGCCACCGGGACTGCCAGCCCGACCGCCACCGCCGATATGCCC
>QEUY01000475.1 GCA_003577365.1 Chloroflexota bacterium
CGGGCGGCGCAGCGCACCGTTGGAGGATTGTGCCCAACAAGCGCGTGCATTGGGCAGTGAAGTCACCGTCATCCCGGCCGATGTCACCGTGGAAGAGGATGTGCAGCGGCTAAAGGCTGGCGCCGGCCGCGTCGATATCCTGGTCAACAACGCCGGGTTTGGCCTCTCAAAGCCATGGACCGAAGTCACGTTGAACGAGTGGCGCACGGTCATGGCGCTCAATCTGGATGCGCCGTTCCGCCTCTGCCAGCTCTTCGCCCCGCCCATGATGGAGCGCCGCTGGGGGCGGATCATCAACATCGCTTCCATCTACGGCAGCATCGCCGGAGACGCCCGGCGCTATCCGGACCTTGAGTGGGATATTCCCTCCTATTTTGCCAGCAAACATGGGCTGCACGGCGTCACGCACTATCTTGCGCCCAAGTTGGCACCCTACGGCGTGACGATCAACTCGCTCAGCCCCGGTATGTTTCCTTCGGAGCAAAACGACGACAAGCTGACCCCCGCGGTCAAGGCGGCGCTCATCGATGGCACCCCCATGGGGCGCATGGGTGAAACGGACGACCTCAAAGCGGCCATCGTCTATCTCGCCTCGCCGGGGTCAAAGTTCATGACCGGCCAGGATCTCATCGTCGACGGCGGCTGGACTGTGTGGTAAATCCTTGACAACAGCTAGGGAGCAAAGAATGAAAGTATTGATCACCGGTATCAGCGGCCGGGTGGGCGCCAACCTGGCCTTTCAATTGCTGCGCAAAGGGTATGAAGTCCGTGGAGTGATCTTCCCCGGCGACCCCAAAATCGAAAAGGTGCGCAAACTGGGGGTTGAAATTTACGAGGCGGACATGAACGACGCCGAGAGCATCTACCAGGCTTGTAACGGTGTGGATGCGATTGTCCACCTGGCGGCGCAGATGAAACAGGGTAATTCGACAGTGCAGCGCATGTGCGAAATCAACGCGCTGGGGACGCTGAATGTGCTCGAAGGTGCGGTGCGTTCGAGCCGCAAGGTGCAGAGTGTGCTCTTCGCCGGCACCGACCAGGCGTACCATCCCTTTGTATCGGATCGGACGACCTTCTACGAGGATCATCCGCAGCAGCCGATCGACATCTACGCCCTGACCAAGCTCATGTCCGAGCAAATGCTTTATACCTATCAGCGCCAATACAAGCTACCGATCAAGATCATGCGTTTTGGCTCCGTCATTGCCGGCGATGAGCCGCTGGAGCTCTTCTACCCGGCGTGGCTCGACCTCTACGTTAACCAGGAGTGGACCGCACCGGGCCGGGCGCCCTGGTTTGGGGCCGATAAGGTGGAGGCTGCCAGGACCGCCGTGGCCGAGGCCCTAAAGACACCCAATGGGGTCTGCGCCGTCACCGATGCCGAGGGCAATTCGTGGGGGCTGCCCTTTACCGATGTCCGTGACACCGTGGCCGGGATCATCCTGGTTTTGGAGAGCAAGGATGCGGTGGGGCAGGCGTTCAACCTGGTCGGGCCAGCGGCCACCCCTTTTGTCAAGGTGGCCCAACTCATCGCTGCCAACACAGACCGGCCCTATCTGGAGGTGAAGATGCCGTTCCTCTGGTGGTTTAATGTCTCCAACGCCAAGGCGCGCAGCATTCTCGGCTATCAGCCCCAATATACCTATGAAGATATGCTGCAAGCGGCGCTGGCCTTCCGTCGCGGCGAGGATATTGGCGTCGTGCCCGTCTGATCGACCGCATCTGTGTAGACGTTGCCAACCCTGACAGGATGACAGGATGGCAAGATGATCGTATAATACGTATGATCGTCTTGCCATCCTCTTTTTCTCGCCGGGTTGGCGGCGCTCAAGCGCGTTGGTCTTCAAGCAGAATTCGAGACAGCAACCGGTTTAGTGACTGAAAGTTGAACAACAAAATGCGCATCGCCATCGCCCACATCGGGCAGGAGACCGGCAGTTTTACCCCAACTCGCACCACCCTTGACACCTTCCGGCAGTTTGGGCTTTATGAGGGCGCTGAAATTCTGGACAAGATGCGTGGGGTTGGCCCCATCGGCGGCTTTCTGGCCGCGGCGGATGAGGAAGGGCTCAATCTGACGCCCTTGCCCATCATCCAGGCGTGGGGGGGAGCGAATGGGCCTCTGACGCCCGAGACCCTGGCTTTCTTTACGGAAAAAGTAGTGGTAGGCCTGCAACAGGTGCTGCCCGTCGATGGCTTTTTCTTTAGCTTGCACGGGGCAGCAGCCGCCGAAAATGAACCGGATGTGGAGGGCCATCTGCTGGCCGCCGCTCGCCGGGTGCTGGGGCCGGATGTGCCCATCATCTCCCCGCTGGACCACCACGGCAACGTAACCGGGTGGATGATGGCAAACCTGAACGGGTTGGTCGCCCACCGCACCCAGCCCCACCTCCCGTTTGAGACGGGCAAGCTGGCCGCCCACCTGCTCTTCGCCACCGTGCGCGGCGACGTCCGGCCGGTGATGGCCTGGCGCAAGATCCCTATCATCACCCACCAGGAGCAATTTCTCACCAGCCATGGCCCCATGAAGCGCTGGTTCGACCACGCCCGTGCGCTGGAGCAGCGGCCCGGGGTGCTCTCGGTCTCACCCTTTCCCATGCAGCCCTGGCTGGACGTGCCGGAAGGCGGCTGGACCGTCGTCGTCGTCACCGACAAGGACCCCGCCCTGGCTACGGCGCTCGCCGACGAACTGGCCCAGATGGCGTGGGATCTGCGCAACGAATTTATGGTCTTCGAGAGCATCCCACCTGCCGAGGCTGTGCGCCAGGCCGTGGCGGCGCAACGGGGTCTCGTCATCCTCTCGGATACCGGCGACAGCGTCTTTGGCGGCGCCCCGGGGGACAGCACTCAGATTTTGCGGGAATTGATCCGCCAGCAGGTGGGTCAACCGGCGCTGGTCCCCCTTGTCGACTCGGAAGCAGTGGCTGTGGCGCTCCGGGCCGGTGTCGGCGCAACCGTCACCTTGTCGCTCGGCGGCAAACTGGCAACAGCCTTTCACCAGCCGGTCGAGGTCACGGCCACGGTTGCGGCCACCGGCGGCGGACGCATCCACGCCGAGGTGGTCGGCATGGAATCGTTTGATATGGGGCGAGCCGCGCTGCTGGAGGCGGGCGCCGTGCGGATCGTGGTCAGCGAGCGTGAAGGGGTGGGCGGCAATCACCCCTCCGTCTACCGCCATTTCGGCATCGAACCGGCGCAGGCCAAGATGATCGTGCTCAAGACGGCTAGCAATTTTCAGTATTATACCGATATGACTGCGGCAATCATCCGCGTAGATACACCGGGACCGACCATGTCGCATTTGGAAGAGTTCGAGTGGCGGCACCTGCCCCGGCCGATCTGGCCCTTAGAGTCCATTTGAATATTCGCCGCCCACACCAGGTGCGTTGCACGTGAAACGTGCGATGCACCTCTGGGTCAACCGTAATTTTCAAATGGACTCTTAGATAAACGGGCGGATTGGCGCTAGCAGTGGGTACTGGTAGCTGGGATCAAAGTTGGCGCTATCCAAAGGGCAACATCGAATCCCAAAACCAACCGTACCCGTTGCCTTACGAGGAACAACAAGGAGACAACTGTGCAAGTACGAGAGATCATGAGCAGCCCGGCTGTCACCGTGACGGCGACGACGAGCATCCAGGAGGTGGCCCGGCTGATGCGCGAACATCAGATCAGCGGCGTCCCCGTAGTGGATGATGCGGGTGCGCTGCTGGGCATCATCACCGAGATGGACCTCATCGCCCGCAATGCTCCACTCCGGCAGCCCTATTACCTGACCTTTCTGTCGGCCATGATCCCGCTCAACCCCAGCGAGTATCGCCAGTACAAAGAGCAGGCGCTCCAGGCGTTGGCCACCAATGCTGGTGAACTAATGGGGAGCGACGACCTCGCCGCCGCCACGGTCACATCTGATACCGATGTAGACGAAGTCATGCGGCGCATGCTCAACCCCAAACTTACCCTCCTGCCCGTGGTCGAGGATGGCCGCGTGGTCGGCGTCGTCACCCGCACTGACATTGTGCGGATGATCGAACAATTGGAACTGGAACTGCTGCGACGGCAGGAGGAATGAACGTAGAACGTAGAACGAGTTCGCTGTTCTACGTTCTACGTGTATTGACC
>QEUY01000476.1 GCA_003577365.1 Chloroflexota bacterium
GCCATCGCCTGATGTGCCAGTTTGTCGGCGTCGATGATGTGTGCACCCTTGCGGGCCAAATAGTCAAGCACCGTACTTTTGCCTGTGGCAATGTTGCCGGTCAAGCCAATGATCAATGAATGCTCAGCCATGGTCGCTCGTCAGAATCGTCGCTCGTCACGGTGGTGATTGGGCTGGCAGCGAACCAGTCAAACGGCGCTGCACATAACTGACAATTATACCATAGAGGATTTTCTGCTCGGAAAAGTTCTCACGCCAGTAGTGCTTGCACCGAGAAATGCTTGCATAGGGCAACGCTTGGATCAATGTTGACAAAATGTAATTTGGCACACTATACTTCCCGCAACACTTTCGCAGAGCCAGCCAAACCGATCCAGCCGAGCCGGCACGCCTCTTCGAATGTGCCCTCCGATCTGTCACTCCGGCGGTTCGACGTTTTGCCAATGGGCGGGGACCGCACAACTGAGGATGGTCACCGCGCTTGATTTGTTTCATAGATTTGTTGGTCACTGGCATCAAATAAACCTAGGTTACCCCATTTAGCGATTCAAGGAGACACCCATTCATGCGACCTAGATTCCTGCTTGTGAGCCTGCTGGTCATCCTCTCGCTGGTCCTGGCTGCGTGTGGCGGGGCCGCCAGCCCAGCGCCCGCCGAACAGCCCGCCGCGGCAGAAGAGCCGGCTGCAGAGACGGCAGAAGAAGCCCCCGCTGCAGAAGCTCCCGCCGAAGAGGCGGCGACAGAAGGCGGCGATGCCGCCGCAGCCGGCCCGCTGGAATGCACCGACGCCATCGGCTGTGTCGAAGTGGCGCCGGGCGAGCCAATCCGGCTGGCCTATCTGCTCTCGATCTCCGGCGCAACCGGCTTCCTGGGCGAGGACTCGCGCGGCAGCGTCGAGATTGCGATTGACGACCGCGGCGGGCAACTGCTCGGCCACGACATCGAACTGGTGGGCGAAGACACGCTGTGCAGCGCCGAAGGCGGCCAGGCCGCCGCGCAAAAGATCGCGTCCGACCCGCAGGTGGTCGGCATCATCGGCACCACCTGCTCCAGCGAGGCTGTGGCCGCCCTGCCCATCATCAGCGAAGCGGGTCTCAGCATGATCTCGGCGTCGAACACCTCGCCGTCGCTGACCAACCCCGACGCGGCCACGGGTGGCGTGTGGATGCCCGGCTACTATCGCACCGCCCACAACGACCTCTTCCAGGGCCGGGTGGCCGCCGACTTTGTCTTTAACGAGCTGGGTGCGACCAAGCTGGCCACCATCCACGACGGCAGCCCCTATGCCGACGGCCTGCAGCAGGTGGCGGCGGACCGCTTCCGCGAGTTGGGCGGCGAAGTGACCTTCCAGGGCGCAGTCAACGTCGGCGATACGGACATGCGGCCCATCCTGACCGAACTGGCTGCCAACCCGCCCGATGTCCTCTACTACCCGATCTTCGAACCTGAAGGCAACCTGATCACCTCGCAGGCCAAAGAGATCCCTGGGCTGGAAAACACAATCCTGATCGGCGCGGACGGCCTCTTTGTGGACAGCTTCCCGGAGAACACCGGCCCGGCGTCGGTCGGCATGTATCTGACCGGGCCGCACGTCGGGGGCAGTGAGGCCTATAACGAACTGCTGGCCAAGTGGCAAGAGAAGTTCGGCATGACACCCCCCAGCGGCTATCATGCCCACGCCTATGACGGCACCAACATCATGCTCAACGCCATCGAGCAGGCGGCGCAGGTCGGCGAGGATGGGACGCTCCTGATCGGCAAGCAAGCCATCCGCGATGCGCTCACCGCCACCGCAGACTACCCCGGGCTGACGGGCACGCTCTCTTGCAGCGAGCACGGCGACTGCGCCACCGGCGAGGCGCTGGCCGTCTTCCAACTGGGCGAAGAAGAGTTGAACGGCAACTGGCCCCCCCCAGTTGTGTGGCCGAAGTAACCCAAGCGCAGACCCGGCCCGGTCTGTCGCCCTGCACAAGCTAGACGCCTGTTGCGTCGTGATGAGCCGGGGGGAGATGCTCCCCCCGGCTCGTTGACACCACCCCAAAAGAACTCAATATGACAGCACTGCCGCAAACCACGCAACCGCGACCACGCCCCCTTCGAGGCTTGCGCGCCTATCTGGACCGGGTCTATTGGGTGGACCTGGTTCTCAATATTTTTCGCATCGTCATCATTGCGCTTGCCGTCATCGGCATCGCCAACACCCTGCTCACCGGAACCTATACGCCAAGCCAATGGCTGAGCCTGAGCATCTCCGGGCTGGCGCAGGGCAGCATCTACGCCCTGATCGCCCTGGGCTATTCGCTGGTCTATGGCGTCCTGCTCATGATCAACTTTGCCCATGGCGAAGTCTTTATGGCCGGTGCATTCACCGCCTATTTTGTGGCGGCGTGGACGGCCAGCAGCGGTCTGCTGGCGAAATACCCAATCCCCTCGATCCTGCTCTGGTTTGCGGCGGCCGCCCTGGTCTCTATGGTCATCGCCATCTTGCTAGAGCGGATCGCCTACCGGCCGCTGCGCAATGCGCCCCGCCTGGTGCCGCTGATCACCGCCATCGGCGCCTCATTCTTTCTACAGTACACCTTCCGCGGGCTGTATGGTTCGACTTTTAAATCCTACCCCACCGTGCCCCAGTTGGCAGGCACGGTCAATATTTTTGGCACGCCGATCCCAATCGTGCAGTTTGTCGTCTTCCTGGCCGCCATCGTGCTCATGCTCGCCCTGCAATGGCTGGTCGAATATACAAAGATGGGCAAGGCCATGCGCGCTGTCTCAGAAAACAAAGAGATCGCCACCTTGATGGGCATCGACATCGACCGGGTGATCGTCTTCACCTTTGCCATCGGCGGCGCGCTGGCCGGCGCCGCCGGGATCATCAATGGGCTGTACCGCCCGCAGGGCGTCAACTTCTACATGGGCTTTTTCCCCGGCATCAAAGCCTTCACCGCCGCCGTGCTGGGCGGCATTGGCAGCGTCCCTGGTGCGGTCTTGGGCGGCCTCTTCCTGGGCTTGATCGAGTCGGTAGGGCCGGCATTGATCCTGGCCGGCCTAGGCATCCCCGCCACCAACCAACTCAAGGATATGCTTGCCTTTGCCATGTTGGTGCTGGTGTTGATCTTCCGGCCCCAGGGCATCCTCGGCGAGAAGCTGGCGGAGAAGAAAGCGTAGGCCGCGGCATGGATGCAACACTCGACACCAAGACGATGTTGGATTGGCGCTATGCGCTGCGCGCTGGGCTGCTGGCCGGCACGGCGGTGCTCTATGCCGCGGCCATCGGCATGGTGGAAACGTTTAGCGAACGCGCCATCTTCGCCGGCATCTTGACCCTCGGCCAGCTCATGGTCTATGGCCCGGCGCTGGCCGGCGGCTATCTCGTCAGCAGCCGCGGCGATGACGGGCGGGCCGGCCCGGCAGCGCGCCTTCTCTATGCCGTGTTGGCCGGGCTGGTCTCCAGCGTGCCGGTGATCCTGCTCATCCTGGTCGGCACGGCCTTTCCGGGTATCCGCACCATGTTTGTGAGCATTTCGCCAGCCCTGATCAAGACTCTCACCTTGGACATGGGGGCCGCCACCGGCAGCCTGATCCTAGCCGCGACCCTGGCCGGCTTGGCCGCCGCCGGCGCGCTGCTCAATCTGCTGCCCGAACGGCCGCGCGCCGCCATTCTGGCCGGCGCGACCGTCACCATTCTGGCCGGTCTGCTGGGGCAGTTGTTCAACCAGATCCTGAGCGATCTGTTCAGCACCAAAACGGCGCGCGCCGTCTATGCCAGAGGCGCGCTCCTCCCCACCGCGGCGGGGGTGCTGTTCGCCGCCAGCACGGTGATCGCCTATTTCTGGAGATCGGGCAGCGCGTGGCTGCGCCGCCGCTATGGGCGGTTGGACAGTTCGGGCCGGCGCGCCGTGCGCGGCACGGGCTATAGCGTGCTGGGGTTGATCTTGCTGGTGCTGCCCTGGGTGTTGGGGACCTATCTCAGCGAGGTGATGAACAACGTCGGCCTCTACATCCTAATGGCGCTGGGCCTGAACATGGCCGTGGGGCTGGCCGGTCTGTTGGACCTGGGCTATGTCGCCAACTTTGCGGTGGGGGCCTATGTCATGGGGCTGCTGACCTCGAC